>JAUXXN010000280.1 GCA_030684755.1 Hydrogenophaga sp. | reverse complement strand
ACCGCCGACAGCGTCATTTCACGTTGCAGGCGCCGCGTGGGCAGCTCCCGCAGCTCGGCCCGAAAACCCAGCGTGCTGCCCAGGTAGCCCGGGCTCACCGCCTGCGCGCTGGTGGCGTTGGCCATGATGGGCGGCACACCGGCAAACACCAGCGCGGGGAAGGTGAGAAAGCTGCCGCCGCCGGCGATGGCGTTGAGCACGCCGGCCGCAAACGCAGCGCCAGCCAGCAGCAAAGAGGTGGTCCAGAAATCCATAAGAGCGGGTGGCGCAAGCGCGCGGGATGAAAGCCGGTCATTATGGCTACCCACACACCGGGAACCTCAGCCCAGCGCCGCGCTCCGACCCCCATGACAAAAACCACCGCCTTGATTGAAACCCGCCAGCTCGGCATGTCTTACCCGCTCGGCAACACCCGCGTGGACGTGCTGCGCGGGCTGGACATGCGCATTGACGCTGGCACCCGCGTGGCCATTGCTGGGCCCTCTGGCTCGGGCAAAACCTCGCTGCTGCTGTTGCTCTCGGGGCTGGAGCGGCCCACCGCAGGGCAGGTGTTGATCGACGGCATCGACCTGGGCCGCCTGGACAGCGACGGTCTGGCCGACCTGCGGCGCGAACGCATCGGCATCGTGTTCCAGAGCTTTCACCTGTTGCCCAGCCTGAGCGCGCTGGACAACGCGGCCCTGCCGCTGCAAATGGCCGGGGCCAGCGGCGCGCGCGAAGCGGCGGCCGAGATGCTGCGCCGCGTCGGCCTGGCCGAGCGCATGCACCACCAGCCGTCGCAGCTCTCGGGCGGCGAACAGCAGCGCGTGGCCATTGCCCGCGCGCTGGTACACCGCCCGCGCCTGCTGCTGGCCGACGAACCCACCGGCAACCTGGACGACCACACGGCAGAGGCGGTGCGCGAGCTGCTGTTTGGGCTGAACCGGGAACTGGGCACCACCCTGGTGCTGGTGACGCACGACCTGGAATTTGCCGCCCGCTGCGACCGCGTGCTGCGCCTGCACGAAGGCCAGTTGCAGGAAACGCCCACCGAACGCCAGCCGGAGCACCGCCATGCTGTTTCTGCTTGACCTGGCCTGGCGCGACCTGCGCGCGAGTGGTCGGCGCCTGTGGATTTTTGTGGCCTGCCTGGTGCTGGGCGTGTCGCTGGTGGCTGCGGGTGGCGGTCTGTACCGCCAAGTGGCCGACGCCATGCGCACCGACGCCCGGCTGATCTTTGGTGGCGATGTGGAAATTGAATCGCCCCAACCCCTGCCGAACGACACGCTGGCCTGGATGCAGGCGCGCGCCACGGTGTCGCGCGTGATCGAGCTGCGCACCATGCTGCGCACCGAAGACGGCCGTGCCCAGCTGATCGAGCTGCTGAGCGCCGACGCGGCCTACCCGCTGGTGGGCCAGGTGGAACTGAACCCGGCCGCGCCGCTCGCTGACACGCTGGCCCAGCGCGACGGCCAGTGGGGCGCCGCCATTGACGCCGCTTTGGCCACCCGCTTCGGCCTGCAGCCCGGCAGCCGCATCGCCATTGGCGAGCTGGAACTGGTGGTGCGCGCCATCACGGTGCGCCAGCCCGACCGCAGTCTGCGCGCCGACTGGGGCGCCGCCCCGGTGCTGGTGGCCGAGGGCGCGCTCATGGCCACCGGCCTGGTGCAGCCGCTCAGCCGGGTGGAATACCGCTACCGCGTTCGCGTGAACCCGCCCAGCGCCCAGGCCGCCACCGCCTGGCGCGACCGCTTCATGGCCGCCTTTCCCACGCTGGACGCCGAGGTGCGCAGCTTCGACGAGCGCAGCGATCGCATGGCCGAGGTGCTGGGTCAAGTCGCTTCGGGCCTCATGCTGATCGGCTTTTCTGCCCTGTTCATTGGCGGCCTGGGTGTGTTCAACAGCGTGCAGGCCTACCTGCAAGGCAAGCTCACCAGCCTGGCCACGCTGCGCGCGCTGGGTTTGCGCGACGGGCGCTTGGCCGCCATGGTGCTGCTGCAAATTTTGATGCTGGCGCTGCTGGCCAGCGCGGTGGGCGTGGCGCTGGGCATGGGCTTGGCGCTGGCGGGCGCCCAACTGGCCGCCGACAAACTGCCGGTCACGCTGCTGCTGCAAGGCCTGTGGCAACCCGCTGGGGTGGCGCTGCTGTTTGGCGTGCTCACCGCGCTGGCGTTTTCGTTGCCCGCGCTGGGCCGCGCGCTGTCGGTCAGCCCGGCCACCTTGTTTCGGGGTGTGGAAGGGCAGGCGCTGCACACGCCGCGCCGCGCCTGGTGGCTCACCGCCGCCGTGGCCAGCGCCACGCTGGCGCTGCTGGTGGCGGTGTTGCCCGACCCGCGCTTTGGCCTGGCCTTTGTGCTGGCCACCGCCGCGCTGCTGGGCGTGCTGGACCTGGCCACGCGCGGCCTGCGCCACCTGGCCGCCCGGCTGCAACACCACCCGCGCCTGCCCTTGCCGCTGCAACTGGCGTTGGCCGGTTTGCAGCAAGCGCATTCGCCGCTGCGCACCGCCCTGCTCTCGCTGGGCTCGGCCCTCACCCTGCTGGTGGCATGCACGCTGGTGGTGATGACGCTGCTGCGCACCGTGAACGACACCGTGCCCACCAACGCCCCGGCTCTGGTGTTTTACGACGTGCAAACCGAGCAAATTCCGCTGCTGCGCGACACCTTGCACAGCGCCAGCGCAGGCGCTGAACTGCGCACCGCCCCGCTGGTGCTGGGGCGGCTGTCGGCGGTGAACGGCGAAACCCTGCGCGAAAGTGCCGACGGCGAGCGCGCCCGCGAAGCCCGCGACGAACACAAGCTGAGCAACCGCTCGGGCAACTTCGACGACGTGGTGATCGACCGGGGCGCTTGGTGGCCCCCAGACCACAACGGCGAACCGCTGGTGGCCATGGAAGACCGCGAGGCCGACCAACTGGGCCTGAAGGTGGGCGACCGGCTGCGCTTCGAGATCATGGGCACGCCGGTGGAGGCCACGCTGGCCGCCATTTACAGCCAGCGGCGCATGCAGTCGCGCCTGTGGCTGGAAGCGATTTTCAGCGACGGCGCGCTGGAACCCTTCATCACCCGCCACGTGGGCGCGGCCTGGCTGCCGGTGGAACAGACGCTGGACGCCCAGGACCGCATCGCCGCCGTAGCACCCAACATCGCCACCGTGCGCACCGAGTCGCTGCTGCGCGAAACCCGCGCCCTCATGGGCCGCGCCAGCAGCGGCCTGGCGGTGGTGGCGGGCGTGTGCCTGGCGGCCAGCCTGCTGGTGCTGGCCAGCGTGGTGGCGGCCAGCCGCAGCCGCCAACTGTTCGACGCCACGGTGATGCACGCACTGGGCGCGCGCCATTCGCTGCTGCGCCGCGTGCTGGTGTGGGAATACGGGGTGCTCGCCGCCGTCACCTCCGCCTTTGCCCTGCTGACCGGCAGCGCGCTGGCCACCGGCCTGCTGCTGTGGCGCCTGGACATGAGCCCGGTGGGCCTGTACTGGAGCGGCCTGCTCACGGCGCTGCTGGTCAGCGGCGTGAGCCTGGGTATGGGTGCGCGCTACCTGCTGGGGCAAATGCGGCTGAACCCCGTGCTGCTGCTGCGCAGCGGGGGCTGAAACTTGAGCGCCGTCTGGGTGACACCTGCGGTGCTGCCTAAGCGACGCAGAGCACACCCGCCAAGCGCCGGTGAGCGCTCCTGGCCAAGTGCCTCCTGTTTTCAGATCAATAACGCCAGTACTGAACCATGAAGCTGCGGCCATTGGGCTGCAGGCTTTCTACCTTCAGCGAACCGCTGCTGAAGCTGCCAGCGTTGACTGTCAAGATTTGACTCAGCGTGCCTTGTTGCGTCGGAATCAGGTTTTCCAAGTCAACCTCCTGGGATTCGGCGCCGTCCATGCCCTCCGCGACCAGTTCGATGCTTGCAGAACCACTCACGTCCAGCCCAGAGGCCGCCACCTGCAGAGCGCCGCCGCTGTAGTTGCTGAAGGCGGCGTAGTCGGGTGTCACGCTGGGGAAGCCTTGCGTCACGCCCGACAGCTCTGCCAGCGACAACGGGCGCTCGGCCACACGCCAGGTGTAGCTGATGCCAGCCGGTTCGCCGCCGCTCTGATAGCCGGTGAAGGTGTATGCCGCGTTGCGGGGAATCGCGGTGAGGGTACTGCCGCCTGCAGACTCTGAACAACTGTCTTCCAATGCGTAGAAATCTGAGCCCTCTGTTTGGTCGCTGGTGATCGAATCCGCGATGCCCCAGGAGCCGCCAAGCTCGGATGGGTTCAGCCGAACGCCATCCGTGGGCAAACCTGGGCCGGTGACAATGATGTGTTCAAGCCCCGAATTGTTGGAGGGGTCCACGTCATCGACCATCAGGATCAGCCCGGTCGCGGTGCACACGTTGCCGTTGCTACCGAAGGAGGTGCGCACCATGAGTGCAGAGGCCTCAATATCCAGCACGCGCTGGTCGCCGTGGAATTTCCAGACATCCGCCTCTTTGACGAACTGCGCACCGTCCAGCCGCCTCAGGAAATTGCCGCCCTCGGACCGCGAAACCCAACTCCCAACCGCTATAGGAGGCGTGACACTATAGTCAATACGATCAATCACCACATCGGTGAGCCGGATACCCGCATCGGCACCGGCGATGATGTTTGAGAAAGAGTCTTCATCTTCATCACTGAACAAGAAATTGCTGGACAACAGACCCTGCACTGCTGTGGCACTGCCGCCGCCGAACTGGTCCGAGAGCTGCGTGAGCAGGGTGCGGATAGCGCCAATGTCATCACCCGAACTGGCAACAGCTCCTGCGTCCAACGCACCGCTCTCTGGCGCCACTGCGGTGGCTGTCACCGTCAGGTCGTCAGAGATAAATTGTTGGGTCACGATGTTGGTGATGGTGGCCACCGCGCCTGCTTCGTCGTAGTCCACTCGCAGCACGTCGAGCGCTGTGTCCAGTGCGCTGGCGAGGGGGGTAAATGGGGTGCGCAACAAATCGATACCAGCCTCGACACCCAGGGCCTGCAGCACCGGCAGCAAACGCTCGCGCAACTGAACCACTTCGGCCTGCAGCGCCGATGCCGTCAAGGCGTCCGAGCGGTCGCATGTGACCAGCGCATTGCAGCGGTCGAAATACCGTTGCGCAATTTCGCCGGCCAGGTTGGAAAGCACCAGATCGGTCAGTGGCGTGACGTTGATGACGCCCCCCACATCGGCCTGCGTAGCGGTGGAGTGGATGACGTAAGAGCGTCCACCCGCCAACCCCATGGCACGGAAGATATAAGGGCCCGTCATGCCTTCTACATTGATGCTGTAGCTGCCGTTGGAACCGATGCGTTCCGTGCGTGTGACGCCATTGGCATCTTTCACCGTGACGGTACCGACCAGGGGAAGACCTGCTGCTGCCACCCCCACAAATTCGGAAGCGAGGGGCGCTGGCGCCTCGGGCACAGTGTCTCCGCCACCGACACCACCACTACCGCCATCGCTGCTGCTACTGCCGCCGCCACAGGCAGCCAACCCAACGCCGGCGGCACACAGAACTGCGGCGCACCAGATGCGAGAGCGGGCAAAAGTTGTCTGGGTCTTGATCATGAATCCATCCTTGAATGTGAGCTTGGCAAGCGACACCACCGTGGCAACCGCAGCCTTGACGATCGTATGCAGGCCTTCAAGCGACCGCCTCCCACATTCATGGGACTGACAAGGGCAGCTGGCCGCAAGACTTGGCCGTATCCTTAGCCCCTGCCGAGCAACAACTGAGGGAGTCATCGACCGTGTGGCGTGTGCTCATCATTGAAGACGACGCGGCGATGCGTGCGTTTTTCGCGGCCAGTGTTCAGCGCTGCCCCGAACTCATGCTGATCGGAACCGCCGGCTCGGTAGCTGACGCGCGCGCTCAGATGTCGGACCCAGACGCGCGACTGGATGTGCTGCTGGTTGACCTGGGGCTGCCCGATGGGAGCGGCCTGGATCTGATCCGCTTGGCTTGTCAGACGCAACCGGGCTGCGAGTGCCTGGTGATTTCCATGTTTGGCGACGATGAAAATGTGCTCAACAGCATTGAGGCTGGCGCCCTGGGCTACATCCACAAAGATGCGGCACCGGACGACATATCTGCCACCATTGTCGAAATGAAACGGGGTGCCTCGCCCATTTCTCCCTTGATTGCCCGGCGTGTGCTGGCCCGCTTCTCCACGCAGGTGGCGCGCATGCCGGTCGAGGCTATCCACCCCGACCCCGAACCGCTGTCGCTCACACCCAAAGAGCATGAGGTCCTGGAGCTGATTGCACGGGGCTTTTCTTATGCAGAGATAGCCCGATTGCAAGGCGTAACCGTGCATACAGTTCAGACCCATATCAAGAATCTGTATAGCAAGCTGTCCGTTCACTCCCGCAGCGAGGCTGTTTTTGAGGCATCCCGTATGGGCCTGCTGAGCTTCGATCACGGGGGACGATGAGTGTTTTTCGTCTGGATGCGCTTTTCCATGGTGCTATGCCTGGCCTGGGCGGTGACGGCCCACTCGACCACCTTGCCCACCGACGTGTTGCTTATCGACAGGGCCACATTGACCGTCACCTTGGCAGAGCAAACACACACCCGAGATGTGTCCCTGCCTTATCACTGGGACAAGCACCACCCTGGACAATCAGGGGAAGGCACCTTTGATCTGCGGTTCAACTTGCCAGAACGCCCGGAAAAGCCTTGGAGCCTGTACCTTCCGCGACTGGGCAATGCCTATGAGGTCAGCCTCAATCAAACCGTATTGCAACGCAAGGGCCATCTCACCGAGTCCAACGGGAGCGATTACGCCCAGGTGCCTCGCTACCTGACGCTGGCACCTGACCTACTGGGCAACGAAAACGTACTGACCATTCGTATTCGTGCCGAAATGGGCCGCCGGGGAGGACTGTCGCCAGTGCTGCTCGGACCACCCACCAGCGTCGAACCGCTGTACCAACAAAACCACTTCTGGCGTGTCACTGGCTCGATTGCGGTCGTAGCTTTTAGCTTTCTGGTGGGCATGCTGGCCTTGGCCTTGTGGGCCACACAAACCACCACCGGCCACCCCTGGCCGGCACAGGGACGCGATCCCATCTACCTGTACGCGGGCTTGGCCGAGCTGTTCTGGACCCTGCGGGTCGGCGACTCACTCATTGAAACGCCACCGCTTTCCTGGCCCTGGTGGGGACTGGTTCCTGTGGTGGTACTGGGTGCCTGGGGGTACGCCATGGCGCTGTTCTGTATGGAGGTAGCTGCTTGGCGCACGTCCATACGGGCACACGCGTTCAAAGTCTGGCTGGCGGTGTTGATGGGCGCCAGCCCATTGGCCGCGCTGATGGCCCTGAACTGGGGCGTGCCCGTGGCACTGACACTCTGGTACGCCGCCATGGGGGTCACATTTCTTGGCTTTGGCGGCGTGTACCTCTGGCAAGGCATCAAGGCCGACGTGGCATGGCCGCAGCGCCTGGTAGCCATTACCATTTTGATCAACGTGGCGGTGGGTATGCGCGACCTGTATATATTCCGGATCAACCCCACGTACGGAGAGAACTCATTGATGCGCTATTCAGCTCTGCTGTTTGGCATGGCACTGGCTTGGATCGTGATAGTTCGCTTTCGAACCGCCTCAATGCAGGCCCGGGAGCTGATGCATACGTTGCAGACGCGCATCGCCGAAAAGGAAGCCGAGTTGAGCGCCACTTACCAGACCACGCAGGCCACCGGCCTGCTGCTGTGGCGCCTGGACATGAGCCCGGTGGGCCTGTACTGAAGCGGCCTGCTCACGGCGCTGCTGGTCAGCGGCGTGAGCCTGGGTATGGGTGCGCGCTACCTGCTGGGGCAAATGCGGCTGAACCCGGCGCTGCTGCTGCGCAGCGGGGGGTAACCCGCCCTTTGGACCATGCGGAAAGATCGGTATTCCGACAACCGTTAGCATCTGTGCGCTTGCAGGCGCCCTAAACTAAGTGGGTTTGTACCTATTTCCCCACCCGTTTTTCTGTCCGATGAACACCCGCATTTACCGCCTCTTCAATCTGCGCAGCGACCAGCAAGACGCTGACGTTATTGACAGCGCCTTGCGCAGTGGCGCCCAAGTGGTGGGCACCAACCTGTGGGTGCTGTTCTTTGCCATCCTCATCGCGTCGGTGGGGTTGAACGTCAACTCCACGGCGGTGATCATCGGCGCCATGCTGATATCGCCGCTGATGGGCCCTATCGTCGGTATCGGCTATGCCGCTGCGGTGGCCGACTTCACCCTCATCCGTGAAGCGGCCAAGAACCTGGGCATCTTCACCGCGCTGAGCCTGATCACGTCGATCCTTTATTTCTCGCTGAGCCCGCTGGACCAGCCGCAAAGCGAACTGCTGGCCCGCACCAGCCCCACGTTGTGGGACGTGTTGATCGCGGCCTTTGGCGGCGCGGCCGGCATGGTGGCGGTGACGCGGCGCAGCTTCAACAACATCGTGCCCGGCGTGGCCATTGCCACCGCCCTGATGCCGCCCCTGTGTACGGCAGGCTTTGGCATTGCCAACGGGCGCTGGGACTTCTTCGTTGGTGCTTTTTATCTGTATGTCATCAACAGCGTGTTCATTGCGGCGTCCACGCTGGCCGTGGCCAAGCTGCTGCGCCTGCCGCCACGCGGTGTGGTGGACGCGGCCACGCGGCGGCGCCACCGCGCCATCATCGCAGCGGGCCTGACGCTGGTGTTGGTGCCCAGCATCTGGCTGGGCTACAAATTTGTGCAACATGAGGTGTTCAACAACGCCGCCCGCAACGCGGGTAGCGAGCTGCTGCTCGACCCGCGCGTGCTGTCGTACGACATTGACGCCACAGCCCAGTTGATCCGCCTGACCACCGTGGGCGACCGTGACCAAGAACAACTGCAAGAACAGGCCCTGGCAGCCCTGCGCCGCAACGGACTGCCCGATGCGCAAGTGCAGTTGCGCCGCACCGGCGACGAGTCCCTGGACGTGGGCGCTCTGCGCAAAGACCTGACCGAAGAATTGCAACGCACGCTGATCTCCCAGGTGCAAAAAAACGACGCCAAGGTGCGCGAGTTGGAAGCCCAACTGGCACAAACCCTGAAGCGCTTGGACGCGCCACCAGCCCCCGCCCCGTTGCCGCGCGACTTGCTGGAAAGCGAGATTCGCGCGCAACTGCCGCAGGTGCGCGCGGCTTACTTGGCTGAGCCTTTGGCACCCGTTACTGTGGCTGCGCCGCCTGACGCTGCGGCCACCGCTGCACCCACCACGGCCCTGGTGGTGGTGACGGTTGAGCGCCCACTGGCGGCCCGCGAACGCACCACACTGGCCCGCTGGCTGGCCTTGCGCTTGGAGCGCGAAGAGGTCATCGTCATCGACCACGTGCTGGGTGCATCGCGCAGCCGCTAAGAACTGGCTGCGCTCGCCCCAGGCGGCTTTGAGGGCGATCCAACACGTGTATTCAAGGCTTGGTAGACGAAAAAAAGCCGGTCATAAACCGGCCTCAAACCTTGCATTAACAAGGAAAAAATTTACCTAAACTGACTACGAAGCAGCACCTGTGACATTGTTGCAACGCATTGGAAACACGAAATCAGAAATAGGGTTATTTGCACCAGAAATGACCGACTGATTTATTTTATTACTGGAGAAACGGGCAGATGCTACAGAAAATCGGCGTGGCGAAAACGAATAGCTAGTATAACGTGTGCCTGCTGGGAGGCCGGCAAGGCTGTAAGTTCCATTTGCCAGCGTCGTTATGTGGCGATAGACGTACTGGTTGGCAGCGGAATATCCCCAAAACCGAACTGTAGCGACCAAGGGTCGGCGCGTACTGGCTATTTCCACACCACCGGTGGTGAAACAGGCCTCGTAAACCGTGCCTGATACCGACCCAGGTGTAGGAACTTGGAGTGAACGCGCATCCAGTTGAATTGCTCCACCGTTCGCGCACAAATTTTGAATGCGTGTGGTAACAGTGCCCGCAGCTCCCGGTACAGACATCGTGATATCGACAGGAAGGTTAGCTGGGGCTCTATAGATTGGGAATGAGGCATTGCTGTCTGCATAACCAGAATACAGATACCCTCTTAGACCTACAAACTTGGCGCTGAGATTAACCCTGGTCGCACCGGTTGGCATATTGACCCTTACGTTTGCCCTACAATTGGCGCTTCTTAACCAGTCCATATTCCAGTAAGACAAGTGGGTAACTTCAAATTCCACCACATAATTGCCCAAAGTATCCGTACGGGCTACTTTGCCCACTTTTTCCTCTATCCAACGGCCTATTGTCTCGTCGTAACTCCAGATCGGCATGTCTTGGCCAACGGTGATAGCGCTGCCATCGGGATTGGTTGTAGCCGCAGGTACCGTGATCGATGTTGTCACGGGCTTGTCAAAACTCTTCACCGTTTTGCCTGTGCTGTCCACCAAGTTGAACGCTGCAAAACCGCCTGAAATGAACGTGCCAGAGCTTGTTGTGGCTGAGGCGGACGTGTCTGATGCAACGTCGACTGCAAATCCACCCGGAAAAGCGGCAAGTGCAGCGTCTTCCGTGGGAGAGTAAGACACAACGTTGGCCGTCACCGTACCGGTGATGGGTTGACCACTTGCATCGGTCATTTTCACACCAGACGGGATGGTCAAGGTAACTTGCGAGTCAATGGTTGCGGTCGTTGCGGGTGAAGTAAATGCAAAGCCCGCAGCGGCTGTGACAACACCCGCAGAATTCACCGCAGAAGCGGGGGTAACAATCACATTGCCCGCAATCCCTGACGCCTGCTCAGTCAAAGCCGCGACAGTAGAACCATCGGCCTGCACAACTGGGGTTGCTGTAACCAGTTTCACAACGGGCACCGACACGTCCACCACGCCAGCCTCTGAAACAAAAACAGTTTTACCCGTGGGTAAATAACCAGGGGCAGAAACCATCACGTTGAAGGTTGCTGGCAAGGTGGTGCCACTTGCCAAGGTCAGCAACGCAGCACCCCCTGCTGTGGTGATTGATGTCACCGGCTTGCCCAAAGCATCAACCACCTTGTCTTTGTTGCTGCCGGTAATGGTGATAGTAAAGTCAGTATCCACTATTGGTTCTTCCGTAGAGCCGAACACTTGCACTTGAATAGGTGTCCCCACGGCTTGCAAAGGCGCCTCTGCGGGAGTCGCAGTTTCCAAATCAGGGCTGTTTCCGCTACCACAGGCAACGGTCAACATACTGATGCCCAACGCTGTTCCGAGGGTAAGAGACAAGGTCAGTTTGCGAGATTTCATGGCATTTTCCTATTAACAACAACTAATTAGATATTGGTCGCGTGGATTGACATTAATGGCTGTAGTGCTGTATCTCTGGCGTATCGGTTTCCTTTATCGGAATGTCGCTCTTGTGTAGGTTCTCTACATCTACAATTTAGGAAATTGACAAATAGTCTGTCATGGGCCGGGTTTTCGGGCCACTGTAGTAGTGGAGCAGGTGCGAATGCGGGTCAACGTTGTCTGCTTATTGAGCATAGATTTATCTTTGTAGGTAGGCATGGTCTACGACAGGCCCACGTGAAAGCCACGCATTTGATAATCGTAGGGGTGCCTTAGGGTGAGCGCATCCCACATTCATGGGACTGACAAGGGCAGCTGGCCGCAAGACTTGGCCGTATCCTTAGCCCCTGCCGAGCAACAACTGAGGGAGTCATCGACCGTGTGGCGCGTGCTGATCATTGAAGACGACGCAGCGATGTGCGCGTTTTTCGCGGACAGTGTCCAGCGCTGCCCCGAACTCACGCTGATCGGAACAGCCGGCTCGGTTGCTGGCGCACGCACGCTGATGTCTGACCCTACCGCGCGGTTGGATGTGCTGCTGGTGGACCTAGAACTGCCCGATGGCAGCGGTTTGGATCTGATCCGGTTTGCAGCTCAGACGCAGCAGGGCTGCGAGTGCCTAGTCATTTCCATGTTCGGCGACGACGAAAATGTGCTCAACAGTGTTGAGGCTGGAGCCTTGGGCTACATCCACAAAGATGCAGCACCGGAAGACATATCTGCCACCATTTTGGAAATGAAGCGGGGCGCCTCCCCCATCTCACCCTTGATTGCCAGGCGGGTGCTGTCCCGCTTTGCCACACAGGTAGCGCGCATGCCGCTCGGAGCTATCCCGCACCCACCCAAGCCGCTGGCGCTCACAACCAAAGAGCATGAGGTTCTGGAGCTGATTGCCCGGGGATTTTCTTACGCAGAGATCGCCCGATTGCAAGGGGTGACCGTGCATACCGTTCAGACCCATATCAAAAACCTGTACAGCAAGCTCTCTGTTCACTCCCGCAGCGAGGCCGTTTTTGAAGCATCCCGCATGGGCCTGCTGAACTTTGACCATGGGGATCGCTAAGTGCTTTTCGTCTGGGTGCGCTTTTGGATTGTGCTTTGCTGGGCTTGGCCGCTGACGGCCCACTCGACCACCTTGCCCACCAACGTGCTGCTTATCGACAGGGCTACATTGACCGTCACCTTGGCAGAACAAACGCACACCCGCGAGGTGTCCCTGCCTTATCACTGGGACAAACACCACCCCGGCCAATCTGGGGAAGCCGTCTTTGACCTGCGCTTCCACTTGCCAGAGCGGCCGGAAGAGCCTTGGAGCCTGTACCTCCCACGGCTCGGCAACGCCTACGAAATCAGCCTCAATCAAACCTTGCTGCAACGCAAAGGCCAGCTTGCTGGGCCTGACGGCAGAGATTACGCCCAGGCTCCTCACTTACTGACCTTGGCACCTAAGCTGCTGCGCCGTGACAACGTGCTGACCATTAGCATCCGTGCCGAAATAGGCCGACGGGGTGGGCTGTCGCCCGTGCTGCTCGGACCACCAACGAAGGTCGATCCGCTTTATCAAAAGAACCACTTCTGGCGCGTCACCGGATCGGTTGCTGTTGTGGCTTTCAGCTTTCTGGTCGGCATACTGGCCATGACTTTGTGGGCTACGCAAACGACCGCGAGCCCAACTTGGCAAACACAGGGACGCGACCCCGTTTACCTGTATGTCGGCTTGGCCGAACTGTTTTGGACCCTACGGGTAGGTGACTCGCTGATTGAAACCCCACCATTGCCTTGGCCTTGGTGGGGCTTGATTCCTGTTG
>JAUXXN010000271.1 GCA_030684755.1 Hydrogenophaga sp. | reverse complement strand
AGACCAACAGCCCGCCCTGCACAATGAGCCGTTGCGTATCGCTGCCGATTTGCCGGCTGAGGCGGTAGATCAGAAAAGCGAAGGCAAACAGCAAAGCGAGCGCCAGCACTGAGCCGTGGCCCAGCCACAGTCCCAAATAGTTCAGCGAATACCACTCCAAACTATTCGGCAGGCGAGCCATGGCCGATGCCGACCAATCGCCTTGAAAGCCGAACCAGCCCGCTTGTTCAGTGGCTTTGGCAAGCGTTCGGGCTTCAAAACCGAAGCCATAAGGGTCTTGGGTAGGGTTAAATTGCGCCAGCAGACGTTGAAAACGATAGGGTGAAGACACCACTGCAGCGGTAAGTAGCGCGACCCCTGCGCCGACTGCTACGATCAGCCCGATACGCAACAGTCTGTTTTTGGCCCAAACGACAACCCACAGGCAACTGGCCGACAGCATGAGCACAGAAAAATAATCGGGCTGCGCCAGTAGAGCCAAGCCCAGCAAGCCTGTGCCCGCAAGCGCAAGCCCATACCCCCACCTGGGCACGCTGCCCTGTTGCGCCAGCAAGATCAAGAACACTGTGTGGAATATGACGGCCCACAGGCCAGAGCGCACTTGGAGCAAAGCCCCATAATGGCGCATGGCACCGTTTGCCTCGTGCCCGACGAACAGCACCCCCACGCCTGCGAGCACGACCAGCGCGAGCCATAGCCAGGGCCAAGCCAGATAGGTGGGTGCCCATTGCACCACCCAAAGTCGTGCACCAGGAATGGCTGCAAAAACAAACACAGCAACCGCCAAACCCAGCCACAAGCCTCCCTGCGAGGGGCTTGGCGGCAAGGTGGCCAACATGGCAAAACCGGTTGTCAACAATAGGGTTGCGATGAATGCTGCGGCGTAGAAGTAAGGTTGGCTTTTCATTATCGAGAACACTTGAAGGATCAGGGGGCTATCAATTGAAAAATTCCATACGCGTCAGCGCAGATAAGCTGATTGCCGATGTGCTGACATTTTGTATGGGTTTGAGCGGACTCAGCAACATGAGCAAGGTCTAAAGCAAAATTACGTGCAAACATTTAATCTGCCCCTGGCCCCTTTTATCCCGAAGATTTAATTGATATAAACGAATTGCAAGTGACGCCTCTTGGCATTTCTATCGGACTTGATTCTTCGGGCGTCAATCGAAATCCATAGGGTTTTAGCTGATCCGAGACTCGCTCTAGGTTGGCCGCAAATGGAAACGAAATCCTATGCCTTTGCCCTTCGTACGAAAAGCTTGCTCGACCTTCAATATAAACTCTTGTACTATTTTTTTTCTCGCAATTAAGCTGAAATAAGCCACAGCCACCCAAAATATCGTTAGCGAGAGAGTATTTCGATCTAAATCTGTCTGCAGGCGTAACAAATTTATCAATTTGCAATGAGTGTATTGATGGCTTGTTATCCTCGGCGGGAAAACCATTACGGCTGTTAATCCAGCAAGTTATAAGATCCGAAAAAGCTTTCTCCACCTCTTTTACCGGGGGGCTGGGATCAAAGTAATCTGAATCCTTAGCACACCCACTTAGAATGCCCAACAAAATAAAACAAGAAATTAAATGCAATCTCTTCATGATAAAAGAACCCCTATGTTACTACCTTCTCGGAAACGAACCGATTCGGCATCTCGAAACAAACAACAGTTTTGCCTATACAGTCGCCGCCAGAGTATGGCTGACAGACCATCTGAACCAAATCTCAATCAAATAGCCAAATCATGAATAGAGCGCCTATTGCGCCACCAATGATGAACTGAATGACTTTGCTGGCATTGCTTATCCCAGGCGTGTCTTTGCCGCAGTGCGGGCATGTCTTGGCATTTTTTGACACTTCTTTTTCACAGTCTGAGCATTTTACAAGCGCCATTTAAATCTCTCCTTTTATTCGAACACTTAGCTAGGACTTACGCAAACAGGTCATATTTTTTCACATTGTGAGATTTTTCCAAAGCGAAGATTGCGTAAGTTGTTGATTTATATAGGGTGAATAATTTTCAAGCATTTCCAATGCGGAAGTCCTATTAGCGTTTATCTACCGCGCCAACCAAGCCAGCAAGCGGCGATGACGTCATTCGCGGTAGATGAACCATGTTGAGCTGAACCGCAGCAGAGGCGGTGGTGTGGGAATCAAGGGAATAGTGGATTGATGATTTCACCCCCCGCCATGGGAAGCCATTATGGCTTGACTGGGCGTCTGCAAAGGTCTTTTTCGGGCCATTGTGTCGTTCTGTTGCGCTGCTGCCACCGGATTTTGCGCAACGCGTGAGCGGCACAATCGGGCAGCCCAGCCAAGCGCCCACACCCGCCCCTGGCGCAACTGTTTGTTGAGCAGTTGAACCAGGGGTTTGAGGTGTTGATAAAGACGGCGGTGACGGTCACGATCACGGCCCCTGCGCTGGTGGTGCCCGGCTGTTGGCTTTTCTGGCGCTGCCCTCAAACGGGTCTGGCAGGTGTTTGGCTCTCGCCAAGGTCTGCACCACACCCAGGCGCCCTTGCTGGCACACCGGGCATTGTTGGATATTCACCCGGGCCACCCGCGCCATGAAGTCTTGCGCGCATGCATGCGCCTTTGGGTTGGGCGCGGGCATGTGCAGCGCCGCTTTGGCCTGCGCCAGTTTGGCCCAGTTGGGGTTGGCCAACAGACCGTAGTGCCGAATGCGTTTGAGCCCGCTGGGCAGAACGTGTTGCATGAAGCGGCCTATGAAGTCTGGCCCGCGCAGGCGCAGCGTGCGCTTCTTTCCCTGCTCACCCGCCTGGCCTTCGCTTCGTTTGGCGCGGGCGCTGATGACGACTTCATCGCCCTGCAGACTGAGGATGCGCTCGTTGCCAATGGCCGTGCGGTGGGTGTAGCGGCTGAGGTATAGCTGACCGCCATAGTGGCGCGAGAGGCGGCTGATGGATTCGGTGTAGCACTCGATGGCGCGCACCGACAGGCCGCGCACGGTCATGGCGTCGACCATGCTTTGACGCAGTGGGCTCATGGCAACTCTCCTGAAGTTCCGGGGAATATTCCCCAGCCCTCAGGCTGCGCAAAACACCATCTTTTGCACACCCTGCACCATGCAAAACGCGGTGGCCGTGCTTCGCGCACCAGCCACCGCGTTAGCGGTTTAGTTCAATAAAGCCCCACCCACACATGGCTGGATGCTGCTGTACTTGTGACCTGGCTGGAATGGCATGACCTCTGACACGACTTTCAGACTCGCGCCGCGAGCGAGAGCACATGCCCCAACCGGGCATCTCCCCGCCCAGCCAACACCAGCGCATGGGCGGCGCGCACCGCGTCGGCCCCACTGTGCTGCTGCACCACCAACCAGGGAGCGGCCGGGTCACCCGCTTGAACTCTGAAAGCGTGCCAGGCCGACACCAGCCGCTGGTTGAATTCGGCCGGGCCCCAGTCTTGCACGCGCTTCTTCACCTGCGCCGGTGCAAAAAACAACACCGGTCTTGGCCCAGGCAAGTCTCGCCCGCCAGCCAATTCGCTCACATGCGTACCGCCAATCGAGCAGCTGTAGGCCAGCGCGTTGAAGCGCGTATGGATGGCTTTGCGCAGCGCGCCGTTGCCGGCAAAGTCCACATACACACAAGGCGTTTCAGCAGTCAGTTGATCCAGCTGGTCGTAGGTCAGCACCCGATGGTAAATGCCCAGGCTCTCGCAAAACGCCACGTTGCCCGGCGATGTGAGCCCCACCACCTCGATACCCTTGCGCCGAGCAAGCTGCGCTGCCGTGGCGTAGGCGGTTTTGCTGCTGGCCGACGAGAGCAGCATCACACCCCGCTGGCCGCCCTGCGTGGTGCCAAAAAAGGCTTTGTCGTCCAAGAAGTCGTCAATCAGCCATGCGGTGAGAAACAGCGGGCGCAGCAGCGCTTGCACGGCTTCGCTGTCTGGCGTGTAGTAGGCGTCGCTTTCACACCGCAGGTATTGGTTGTACACCGCGTGCAGCGTGCTGCGGTGCGGCGCGCCGTCGGCAAAGCCCGTGGGCGACACGCGCACCGGCTGCAGCACCGCGTGCGAGGCCATGGGCCAGTAGCCGTAGAGCCGCTCCCCCACCGCCACGCCTTCCGCCTGGGAAGCCACCACCTCGCCGAAGCCCCACACCGGTATGCAGCCCCATGCGGTGCCGTCGGCATCGGGCGCCACGGGGAAAAACCGCCAGTACTGCATGGCCTCGCCAAATGCGGCGTAGGTGATGTTGTTGGACGTGTAGGCGAAATGCGCAATGCGCACCCGCACCGCCCCGTCAGCCAGGGGCTCATCGGGCAGATCAGAAAAGCGGGTGGTGGCGAGCTGGTCTTTGCGGACCTGGAACTGGGTGGTGGTCATGGCGGAGTACCGGTTGTGGCTGGGGGTTGTCGGTCTGGGCAGCGAAGTTTTGCCGCAAAAGCCTGCCGCGCCTGTCACTCGAAGGTCAGCTTCACCCCCGGTTCACACAGGCGCCCGATAATCTCGCCCCATGTTCTTGCTTTCTTTGCGCCCAGCGGTTGTTGCCCTGGCTTTCGTTGCCGCCACCGTGGGGTTGGGCGCACCGCCTGCGGCTGCGGCCACGTTTGAGCTGCCGCCTATTGACCGTATCGTCAACTACCAGCCCAAACTGCCCTTGCAGGTGTTCACCGCCGACGGCGTGGAGATTGCACAGTTCGGCGCCGAGCGGCGCGAATACGTGCCGCTGGCGCGCACGCCCAAGCTGCTGCAAGACGCGGTATTGGCAGTGGAAGACGCGCGTTTTCGCGAGCATTCGGGCGTAGACCCCAAGGGCATGGCCCGCGCCGCGCTGGCCATGTTGACCGGTGGACGCAAGCAAGGCGCCAGCACCATCACGCAGCAACTGGTGCGTACCATGCTGCTCACGCGCGAGCTGACGGTGGAGCGCAAGGCCAAAGAAATCCTGCTGGCTTTCAAGGTCGAAGAGGCCTTGTCCAAAGACCGCATTCTGGAAATTTATTTCAACGAAATTTTCTTGGGCCAGCGGGCTTATGGCTTCGCCACGGCGGCGCGCACGTATTTCGGCAAGTCCATGGACCAGCTCACGCTGGCCGAAGCCGCCCTGCTCGCCGGGCTGCCGCAAAACCCGTATTACGCCAACCCAGTGGCCAACTTCGACCGCGCGGTGCAACGCCAGCGCGTGGTGCTGGAGCGCATGCGTGCCACCGGCGCCATCACCGAACGGCAACTGTCGGCGGCCCGCGCTGAAAAATTGACCATTCGCCCACCCGGCCAGCGCAGCGTGAACGCCGAACACGTGGCCGAAATGGCGCGCCGCGCGGTGGTGGACCGCTTTGGCACCGTGGCCTACACCTCCGGGCTGCGGGTCACCACATCGCTGCGTGCGGCGGATCAGCGGGCCGCCTTTGAAGCGGTGCAAAACGGCTTGGTGGCCTTTGACCGCCGTGGCACATGGCGTGGGCCTGAAGGCTTTGAGACCCTGCCCACGAGCAACGGCCCCGAGCTTGAAAGCGCCGCAGCACAAGCGCTCAAAGACCACCGAGACGATGAAACTCTGCGTGCAGCCATAGTGTTGTCGGCCACACCTAAAGAACTGCGTTTACAACTGGCCAAAGGCGAGCGGATCAGTGTGAAAAGCGAAGGCCTGCGCTGGGTGCAGTCTGGATTGAGCGCCAATGCCAAGCCTGCGCTGAAACTGGTGCGTGGTGCTGTGGTGCGCGTGGTCAGCACCGGCAACGGCCCTGGCGGCGAAACCTGGGCTGTGGCGCAATGGCCCGAGGCCGAAGCCGCCTTGGTGGCGCTTGACACGCAAACCGGTCGGGTGCGCGCGCTGGTGGGTGGGTTTGACTTCACGCGCCAGCCGTTCAACCACGTCACGCAAAGCTGGCGCCAACCCGGCTCGGCCTTCAAGCCGCTGTTGTTTTCGGCGGCACTTGAAGCCCGGGTGATGCCTGCCACGCTGATCGATGATCTGCCCTTCACCGCCGCCAACGGCTGGAGCCCCAACAACAGCAACGGCGCGTACAGCGGCCCTATCACGCTGCGCCAAGCGCTCACGCAGTCGAGCAACTTGGTCAGCGTGCGCGTGTTGCAACATGTGGGCACGCAGCGTGCCCGCGACTGGAGCACCCGCTTTGGCATGGACGCCCACCGCCACCCGGACAACCTCACACTGGCGCTGGGCACCGGCTTGGTCACGCCGCTGCAAATGGCCAGCGCCTACGCCACGCTGGCCAACGGCGGCTGGCGTGTGGCACCGGTGGTGATTGAAAAAATCACCGACGCCCAAGGCAAGGTGCTTTTTGAAGCCCCCGCAGCCGCGCCCATGACCGAAGACAACCGCGCCCTGCCCGAGCGCAATGCGTTTGTAATCGGCAGTTTGCTCAACGACGTGACCCGCCTAGGCACCGCCGCCCGGGCGCAAGCGCTGTTGCAGCGGCCAGACCTGTACGGCAAAACCGGCACCACCAACGACGCCATCGACGCCTGGTTCACCGGCTACCACCCCAGCTTGGCCACCGCCGTGTGGCTGGGCTACGGCAAGCCGCGCAGCTTGGGCGGCGGCGCATCGGGCGGCACGCTGGCGCTGCCGATTTGGATCGACTTCATGGCCGACGCCCTGAAATCCACCCCCATCACCCCACCTCCACCTCCACCCACCGGGCTGGTGCGCGAGGGTGGCGACTGGCTGTACAGCGAATGGCAACAAGGCGGCGCGGTTTCGAGCATTTCGGCTGCAGAGGGGGTGCAGTACGCGCAGCCGCCTGGCGCTGTGGAAGAGTTGCTGCCCAGTGCGGTGAACAAGCTGTTGACTGGCGGCGAGTAGCAGGAGCTTCTAGCTCCAGAGTGACCGGAGCTGGAAGCTACTGCTATTGCTGGCTGCGCAGCAATGGCGCCACGAGCCTGTTGTTGCAGTTTCAGCCGCCGCAAATACGCGCTTTGGCCTCGGCGTATTCGCGCTGAAAACGCGCCACCAGATCGGCCGCAGGCACCACCTCGCGGATGGCGCCAATGCCCTGACCACAGCCCCAGATGTCTTTCCAGGCCTTGGCCGCGTTGGCACCTTCGCCGGTGGAGAAGTTCATTTTGCTGGGGTCGCTTTCGGGCAGGTGGTCCGGGTCCATACCGGCGTTTTTGATGCTGCCCTTGAGGTAGTTGCCGTGGATACCGGTGTAGAAGTTGCTGTAAACAATGTCGTCCGAATTGCTCTCGGTAATCATCTGTTTGTAGCCATCCACCGCACGCGCTTCATCGGTGGCAATGAAGGCCGAGCCGATGTAGGCGAAATCGGCGCCCATGGCTTGGGCGGCCAGCACGGCACCGCCCGACGCAATGGAACCCGACAACGCCACCGGGCCGTCGAACCATTCGCGGATTTCTTGCACCATGGCAAACGGACTTTTGACGCTGGCGTGGCCGCCGGCACCGGCCGCTACGGGAATCAGGCCGTCTGCGCCTTTTTCAATCGCTTTGTGGGCAAACACGTTGTTGATCACGTCGTGCATGACCACGCCGCCCCAGCTGTGCACGCCCTGGTTCACGTCTTCGCGCGCGCCCAGGCTGGTGATGATGATCGGCACCTTGTATTTGGCGCACAGCGCCATGTCTTGCTCCAGCCGGTCGTTGCTCTTGTGCACGATCTGGTTGATGGCAAAGGGCGCCGCCGGGTTGTCCGGGTTGGCCGCGTCGTGCGCCGCCAGGGCTTCGGTGATTTCGGCCAGCCATTCGTCGAGTTGCGAGGCCGGACGGGCATTGAGCGCAGGCATGGAGCCCACCACACCGGCCTTGCACTGGGCAATGACGAGCTTGGGGTTGCTGATGATGAACAGTGGCGAACCGATCACGGGGAATCGGATTTTTTGCAGCACCGGGGGCAGGTAGCGTTGGCGGGTGGTCATGGTGTCTCCATTGTGGTTTTGGGTACGCTTGAATGGCTCGGATGCATTCTGGGTCAGGCTCTTGCTGCGGTCTGTAGCTGGTGCGACAGACCGCAGCCCGGTTGCTGTGTCAGAAGGCGTCTACCGCCATCGCCGTCACGGCGTCGGCACCTTCCACAATGCTGTCGCGCACGCCCGGAGCACGGCTCAAAATGTGGTCTGCGTAAAAGCGAGCAGTGGTGATCTTGGCCTGCATGAAGGCGGCGTCGGTGCCAGCGGCCAGCTGGTCTTCAGCCACCAGCAGCGAGCGCGCCAACTGCCAGCCCGACATCAGGTTGCCGGCCAGCATCAGGTAAGGCACGCTACCGGCAAAGGCGGCGTTGGGGTTGCCGCGGGTGTTGGCGGCCATGAACTCGACCACGTCCACGAACGCTTTGCGGGCGGCCGTCAAGCGCTTGGCCACGGCGAGCGCGTTGGCGCCGCCACGCGCCAGCAGCTCGGCTTCGGTCTTTTCAATCTGTGCCGCGATGGCCTTGGCTCCGGTGCCACCGTCGCGCGAGGTTTTGCGGCCCACCAGGTCGTTGGCCTGAATGGCCGTGGTGCCTTCGTAGATGGTCAAAATCTTCGCGTCGCGGTAGTACTGGGCCGCGCCGGTTTCTTCAATGAAGCCCATGCCGCCGTGCACCTGCACGCCCAGGCTGGTGATCTCCAGGCTCATCTCGGTGCTGTAGCCCTTGACCAGCGGCACCAAAAATTCGTAGAAAGCCGCGTTTTGTTTGCGGGTGTCGGCGTCGGGGTGGTGGTGTGCGGCGTCGTACG
>JAUXXN010000268.1 GCA_030684755.1 Hydrogenophaga sp. | reverse complement strand
GTGGTCATGAGAATGGGGCGCAGCCGCACCCGGGCCGCCAGCAGCAGGGCGCTTTCGCGGTCCAGCGGTGCCGCGCCGTCGATGCCGCGGCGCGCGCGAATGGCGAAGTCCACCAACAAAATGGCGTTTTTCGTGACCAAGCCCATCAGCAACACAATGCCGATGACCGAGAACATGCTCATGGTGGAGCCGAACATCAACAGCGTGACCACCACGCCGATGAGGGTGAGCGGCAGCGATGTCATGAGCGCCAGCGGTTGCAAAAAGCTCTGAAACTGGCTGGCCAAAATCATGTAAATAAAGATGATGGCCAGCGCCAGCGCCGACACCGCGTAGCCAAACGATTCCTGCATGTTTTTGGTGGAGCCGCCGAACTCGTAGCGGTAGCCGGGGGGGAAAGGTGTGCTGTCCAGCACACGCCGAATGTCCGCCGACACATCGCCCGCCGAGCGGCCATACACGTTGGCGTTGATAGCCACTTCGCGGTTCAGGTTGCGGCGGTTGATTTGGTTCGGCCCGGTCGATTCCACCACCTGCGCCACCTGCCCCAGGCGCACCACGCGGGCGGTGCCGTCGGGGGCGGTGCCCACCACAAAGGGCAGTTGTTCCAGGTCGCTGGTGCGCTGGCGCAGCTCGGGTGCTAGGCGCACGTTCACGTCGTAGCTCTCGCCGTCCACCGCACGCCAGTTGCCTACGGTTTGCCCGGCCACCAGGGTGCGCAGGCTGCTGGCCACGGCCACCGTGTTCAACCCAGCGTCAGAAGCCAGCTCGCGGCGCATCACCACATCCACCGTGGGTTTGTTGGGTTTCACGCTGGCGTCCAAGTCCACCAAGCCCACGATGGGGCGTATGCGTTCCATTACCTGCGCCGTCAGGCGTTCCAGTTCGGCCAAGTCGTCACCTTGCAGCGAAAATTCCACCTGCTTGTTGCCACCCACCGCGTCCAGCAGGCCAGCGTGGGTCACGGTGATGCCGGGCACGCTGCGCAGGCGTTCGCGCAGTTTGGCCGACAGGGCGTCGGCGCTGAGCGTGCGGTCTTTGCGGTCCACCAGGCGCACGTACACGCTGGCGTACATGGTGCCCACCGCATTGCCGGTGTTCAGGGTGGCCAGGGTGTATTTCACTTCCGGGAACTCGCGCAACACCGCCTCCACCTGCCGTGTTTTGGCTTCGGTGGCGGCCAGCGACGAACCCACGGGGGTATGAAAGCTCAGCGAGGTTTCAGAAAAATCGGCCTTGGGCACAAACTCGGTGCCCAGCAGCGGCACCATAAAAATGCTGCCTACAAAGGTGGCCAGCGCCAGGCCCAACGTGGCCAGCTTGTGTTTGAGCGACCAGCGCAGCGCACCTTGGTACGACTCGGTCATGCTGTCTTGCAGCCGGTCAAACCAGCCGGTGACGCGGCCAATGGTCTTGTCGTACAGCGTGCGCGGGGCGCCGTGTCTTTGTTTTTCAATTTCCGGGTCGTGCCACACGCTGGAGAGCATGGGGTCGAGCGTGAAGCTGACGAACATGGAAATGAGCACGGCGGCCACCATGGTGATGCCGAATTCGTGGAAAAACTTGCCGATGATGCCGCCCATGAAACCGATGGGCAGAAACACCGCCACGATGGACAGCGTGGTCGCCAGCACGGCCAGTCCAATCTCTTGCGTGCCGTCCATCGCGGCGTTGTAAGGCGTTTTGCCCATGTGCACATGGCGCACGATGTTTTCCCGCACCACGATGGCGTCGTCGATCAGCAAACCCACGGAAAGCGTGAGCGCCATCAGCGTGATCATGTTGATGGTGAAACCAAACAGGTTCATGAAAAAGAAGGTGCCGAT
>JAUXXN010000252.1 GCA_030684755.1 Hydrogenophaga sp. | reverse complement strand
TGCCCTTGAGCTCGTTGCGGTAGCGCAGCGCGTCTTCACCGCCTTCGCCGGTGTTGCTCTTGCCGCCAATGCGGTTCATGGCCACGGCCAGCGTGGCATGGGCTTCGGTGGAAATGGAGCCCAGCGACATGGCGCCGGTGGCGAAGCGCTTGACGATTTCCTTGGCCGGCTCCACCTCGTCAATCGGAATGGCCTTGCTCGGATCGAGCTTGAACTCGAACAGGCCGCGCAGCGTCATGTGGCGCTTGCTCTGGTCGTTGATGATCTGGGCGTATTCCTTGTAGGTGCTCCAGTTGTTGGCACGCGTGCTGTGCTGCAGCTTGGCAATGGCGTCGGGCGTCCACATGTGCTCTTCACCGCGGGCGCGCCAGGCGTATTCGCCACCGGCGTCCAGCATGGTTTCCAGCACCGGGTCGTCGCCAAAGGCCGCCTTGTGCATGCGAATGCCTTCTTCGGCAATTTCAAACACGCCGATGCCGCCCACGCGGCTGGCGGTGCCGGTGAAGTACTTGTTCACCGTCTCGGTGTTCAGGCCAATGGCTTCAAACAGCTGGGCACCACAATAGCTCATATAGGTGCTCACGCCCATCTTGGACATGATCTTGGACAGACCTTTGCCGATCGCCTTCACATAGTTGTAAATGGCCTTTTCGGCGCTCAGGTCGCCGGGCAGGTCTTTGTGCATCGCCGCCAGCGCTTCCATAGCCAGATAGGGGTGCACGGCTTCGGCACCGTAACCGGCCAGCACGGCAAAGTGGTGCACTTCGCGGGCGGTACCGGTTTCCACCACCAGCCCGGCGTTGGTGCGCAGACCCTCCAGCACCAAATGCTGGTGAATGGCAGACAAGGCCAGCAGCGCCGGAATCGCGATTTGCGTGGCGCTGACCGCACGGTCGCTGATGATCAAGATGTTTTTTCCACCCTTGATCGCATCCACGGCAGAGGCGCACAACGAAGCCAGCTTGGCTTCCACGCCCTCTCGGCCCCATGCGGCGGGGTAGGTGATGTCGAGCGTGGCGCTCTTGAACTTGCCCTGCGTCACGGCTTCGATGTTGCGCAGCTTGGCCATGTCGGCAAAGTCCAGCACCGGCTGGCTCACCTCCAGGCGCATCGGAGGGTTGACTTGGTTGATGTCCAAGAGGTTGGGCTTGGGGCCAACAAACGACACCAGCGACATCACGATGGCTTCACGAATCGGGTCGATGGGCGGATTCGTCACCTGCGCAAACAACTGCTTGAAATAGTTGTACAGCGGCTTGTTTTTGTCGGACAACACGGCCAGCGGGCTGTCGTTGCCCATGGAACCCAGGGCTTCTTCGCCGGCGGCGGCCATCGGGGCCAGCAGAAACTTGATGTCTTCTTGCGTGGTGCCAAAGGCCTGCTGGCGGTCCAGCAGCGGAACGTCGCACGGCAGCGGCTCGGCGGTGGCCGGTCCTTCCACGTCGTCCAGGCGGATGCGCAAGTTGTCGATCCACTGCTTGTAAGGCTTGCTGTTAACGAGGTTGGCCTTCAGCTCCTCGTCGTCGATCATGCGGCCCTGCTCGAGGTCGATCAGGAACATCTTGCCGGGCTGCAGGCGCCACTTGCGCACGATCTTGTTCTCCGGGACGGGCAGCACGCCCGACTCTGAACCCATGATCACGAAGTCGTCGTCGGTGATGCAGTAGCGAGAGGGGCGCAAGCCGTTGCGGTCCAGCGTGGCGCCAATCGGGCGACCGTCGGTGAACACAATGGAATCCGGGCCGTCCCACGGCTCCATCATGGCGGCGTGGTTTTCGTAGAAGGCCTTGCGGCGCTCGTCCATGGTGGTG
>JAUXXN010000251.1 GCA_030684755.1 Hydrogenophaga sp. | reverse complement strand
GCGTTGAGCCAGACCGGCACCTTGTTGAGCGCCAGCTGACCAGACAGCCAAATGTCGTCAACGGTCCACAGGATGTCGGGGATGTCGTAAGCGGCGTCGGTGAAGAACTCGGGACGCACCAGAACGCCGCCCCAGCCCTCGAGCATGTCCACGTAACCACTACCGACATTCTTGCGCGGCTTCCACAGGCCCAGGCTGGTCAGGCGCTTAAGGCGGTAGGCCAAGTCCTTTGGTCGACGGCCTGATCGTGGTTGTTGCTCGCCTCGAAAGCTGTGGCTAGAGTAGTTGCAGACATCGCCGCCCTCTTCCACGATGCAGCAACCAGGGTGCTGGCGGCTGGCGTTCACAAAGCGCTGAGCCCAGTCTGAGTCGTAAACCTTGTCGTCGTCGCAGAACAGGATCGATACGTCCTGACTGCGGTACTCGAGCGCGGCGGGCAAAACCTTGGTGGCTGGCCCAAAGTCTTCGTCTACCAGCCGAATCTGCACGCCTTCGGGCACTGACGGCAATACAGACGCGTCCCACTCGAAGCGCCGGTATCGGCGAGGCAGGTAAAGGTTGACGGATGCCACACAGGCCTTCTGATCGACCAGTGACTGTAGCGTTTCGCGCAGGTAGGAGAAACGCGGAGGAATAGCGGTGAGTGATATGACGAGTTGGCTCATGTGCGCCTTAAAAACAGACTCAGATCCGGCCGCCAAAGCGCTGCCAATAAGCCTGCATCCACGATACCGGGCCCGACCCGTAGTGCGGGAAACGGTCCCAGTTGCCCCTTGGTGGGCGGATCAGGTCGATTGGCCGAGGGCGCCCGTGGAAAGCGAGAATCTTGGCTGTTGGCGGCGGCGGGTTGGGTTCCTTGAACCGGTCGATGATGAGAGGCTGGCGCAGGTGGTACTTAAAACTCACAATCCATGCCTGCGGCCAGTAGCGGATGTCGGGCACCTCGCCGTGCAGGTAGTCCTGTTCAATGAAGTACTTCTTGACCAAGGCGTCACGGTCGGTCTGTAGGCGATCCACCACCCAGCCCAGCGAGCCCAGCTCAAACGAGAAAACCGAACTCATGGTGCGCGGCGCTCCAGGTTTTCCTTTCCACGGTTGAGAGTCAATGGCCAGCAGCGTACCCGGCACCTCGAACATCGCGTCCAAACTCCCGCAAATGACCGAGTCCAGGTCAATGAACAGGGCGCGGCCCTTCAAACCGTAAAGATCTTGCAAGAACACGCCGATCTTGGGCCAGGCACCGTTGTAGTAGTGCCAGTCGTCCAGACCGAACAGGGGAATGGGGTAAACCTCCACCTCGGGCAGCAGCCCTTCAGTTTCGTTGGTCAGACAGACAAAACGGAAATCACCACTGATGTGCGCACAGCAGGCGCGATACAACACGTTGACGTATTCAGCGGGGTACAGGGTGCCCCACTTCATACACAGCACCACGCGGCTCGGGTTCATGTTTCGTCTTTCAGAGGCAGTGGTGTATTTCGCGAGTGCAAGCGGCCACGCAGTGCAAGGTAAACCACGCGACCAAACAGGTTGCGTGTCTGCTCTGCGTACTTGGTCCAGCGGCGGCTGAGCGGGTAGCGCCGGACATTGCTGAAATGCTCGCCGGTGATGGTGCTCTGACCTTCGTCCTGCGGATGGGCCGGGAACGGTTCAAGGCTGAAGTGGCGGATATCGTGGCGGTGCACCTGTTCCAGCTCGCGGTCGATTGGTGCCCGGATGGGTAGCAACTGAGGCAGCAGCCGTCGAGCCGTGTCGCGCTGAATCAGGTAGGCGCCAAACCCAGTAAATGCCCCTATGCAAGCGTTTAGCCGGTACGTCCCCAAAAGCCCCTGGCACACAGGCTGTTTGGCGCGGATCTTCGCCAGCTTGAGCAAGTCCCAGTGAGCGCGACCGCGCAGGGCGATGCGCAATGCATCCATGAAGTCGTCGTGGAAGACCATGTCATCTTCCAGCACCAGCAGCACCTGCGCGTCCGACGCGACCAGCCGCTGCCAGGCTTGAAGGTGTGAGTGGTAACACCCAATTTCGCCGTGTAGCACATCGCCGCCGGCGTGGCGCTGGAATGCTGTCAGGTTCACGCTGGGCTGCAGCTGCTCCCACAGCGCGCGCCCATCTACCGCAGGCAGCAGCTCGTAATCCAGCCCCAGCACTGCGAGGCGCTGCTCCATACGCTCGCGCCGAGCCGTCGAACGTGGCAGGTTGATCAGCAAAACCATCAGACCCGACAACCGCAGCGCAGCACTCATGAAGCGAACACCTTCTGCGCGGGGCGGCCCCAATAGCCAGGGCTCAGCAGAACAGCGGCGAAGCGGGCTGCCGAATCTCCTGAACCGAACAAATCATCCGAGGGAAGACACTGGGCCCAGCACTCGGCCAAGAATCGGTCAACCACCTCAATTTCATAAGCTGAACAAACTTGGATTGAGGGCGACTGGGCCCGATTCATTTGCCGCGTGCCCACGTCCAGACTTGGCAGCCCAAGAAACGGCGCTTCCCTCACCCCCGCGCTGCTGTTGCCCACCATCACAGCCGCGTTTTTCATCAGCTCCGAGAAGTAGTTGAAACGCATCGATGGAATGAACCGAAAGCGTTCTTTGGGCAGGCGCTCCAGTACGGCAAAGATGTCTTCGGTCCCAGGGTCGTTGTTGGGCGCAATGACGACGAAGCACTTGCCGCTGGCCTCAAGACGGCCAAACAGCGAAGCCGCCTGGGCGCCAATGGAATCGGCCTCCGAGGTCACCGGATGGAAGACGGCGATACCGTATTCGTCAAATGGAATGGCGTAACGGGCCTTGACTTCTTCAATGCTGACGCCCGAGGGTCGGGCGTGGGTATCCAGCTCGGGAGATCCAATGTTGTAAACACTGTCGGGTGATTCGCCCAGCGCCAACACACGGGCGCGGGCGGCTTCGGAGCTGACGAAATGGGTGGCGCAGAGTTTGGTGTTGCAGTGGCGGATGCTTTCGTCGATGGTGCCGGAGACTTCGCCGCCTTCGATATGGGCCGATGGAATGTATTTCATGGCACAGACGATGGCGGCAGCCAGTGCCTCAACCCGATCACCATGAATGATGACCAGATCCGGGCGGTGTTCGTGTACGAAATCGGAGAAACCGAGGATGGTTTTGGACAGGATGAAATCCTGTGCGTCGCCTTCGCGCTGGTTGACGAACTCGAAAAAGTCGGCACCGGGAAAGCGCTTCACCTCCAGCCGGGTTTCGCCGTAGCGCCGCATCATGTGCATGCCGGTGATGAAGAAGCTGATGGCAAATTCGGCCTGCTGGGCCGCATGGGCCAGCGGTTCTAGCTTGCCGTAGTCGGCACGCGTGCCGGTGACGAAGAGGAGCCTTTTGCTCATCGCTTATTCGGGCTGCACACCGTCGAGGTCGCTCCACAGCAGTTGCTGGTTGCGCTTCACCGCGCGCGTGAGGCGTGCACCGATGAGGCGGTCGAAATGCTGCACGGAGATCTCACCAGAACCGGGGCGGCGCGCCCAGATGTCAGACGCTCTCACAACATGGCCGACAGGCAGGTCTTGGTCGGCCACGACCGAGCCCCGGGCGAAGCGGTACACGTCTTCTTCGGGGGCGGTGCGCACCTTGGGGTTGTTCAGGGCGATTTGAATTTCACGCGAGCGGTCGATCAAAAAGCGCAATTCGGCAGGGTCCATGGAACACGGAATGTCCGGGCCTTTGCGGTAGCGGGTGTCGGTGAAATGGCGCTCCAAAATACAAGCGCCCAATGCCACGGCGGACAGGGCCATTTCGGGGCCAATGCTGTGGTCAGAAAAACCAATGACGGC
The DNA here is from genome assembly GCA_030684755.1 of Hydrogenophaga sp. Taxonomy (GTDB): domain Bacteria; phylum Pseudomonadota; class Gammaproteobacteria; order Burkholderiales; family Burkholderiaceae_C; genus Hydrogenophaga. The sequence continues at coordinate 2,206 of JAUXXN010000251.1, read as the reverse complement.
ACGCGGGAAGGCGTTGCGCAATTCGGTAATACCTTGCAGGCTGACGATTTCAGGCGGCGAGGGGTAGAGGTTGGTGCATTCGAGCAGGGCGTATTCAATGCCCGCGTCGTCCAGCGCTTGCACCGAGGGGCGCAGGCTGTCGATGGTTTGCATGCCGGTGCTGAGGATGACGGGTTTGCCAAAACTGGCAATGTGGCGAATGAGCGGCACATGGTTGGCTTCGCCGGATCCGATTTTGTAACCGGGTACGCCAATGTCGTTCAAAAAATCGGCTGCGGCGCGCGAAAACGGGGTGGAAATGTAGATCAGGCCCAAGTCTTCGGCGTGTTTTTTCAGGGCGATTTCATCGTCTTTGGACAGGGCGCAGCGGGCCATGACTTCCCAAATAGACACGTCGGCGTTGGGCGGAAAAATGCCTTTGGCTTCGTCGGTCATTTCGTCTTCGACGAAGTGGGTTTGGTGTTTGACCATTTCGCAGCCGGCACGGTGCGCGGCGCTGACCATGGCCTTGGCAACATCCAAACTGCCGCCGTGGTTGATGCCGATTTCGGCAATGACCAGTGGGGGCTGTTTCGGGCCAATTTCACGGTGGGCGATTTTCATGGGGTATTCCTATCAAAAAAACAATGACCGAGGCGCAATGCGTTCAATCAGCACACGCCGTGGAACCGGCTTCGCCGGGCCACCCGCGTGGTCCCCCTGGGGGGAAGCCGCAAAGCGGCGCAGAGAGGTTACACCGCAGTCCAGCCGCCATCGACAAAAAACTGCTGCCCGGTGGAATAGGCCGATGCGTCGGAGGACAAATAAATCATCATGCCGACCATGTCTTCGCGTTTGGCCATGCGCCCCAGCGGCACGCGGGCGGTATAGCGGCGCACGAATTCGGGGTCGTGGTTGTTTTGCACGCCGCCGGGCACCAGGGTGTTGACGCGGATGCCTTTGTCGCCCCAATAGGTGGCGAGCCAGCGGGTGAGGCCATGCACACCGGCTTTGGCGGCGGCGTAGCTGGGCAGGGAGTTGAATTTCATGCCCTCGTAGATGCGGTGGTCGGGGCCGACCACGCCGTAGGTGCTGGAGACGTTGACCATGCTGCCGCCGCCGCTTTTCAGCATGGCTTTGCCACCTTCGCGGGCCACCAGATACACGCCGGTGAGGTTGACGCGAATGGCCGATTCCCAGACCGCCAGCGTGGAGTCTTCAAACGAGGTGAACACCGCGCCTTGGCGCATGAGGTGTTCGCCGGTGGCGGCGGCGTTGTTCAGCACCACGTTGACTTGGCCAAAGCGGGCCATGACCTGCTCAAACAGGTTGACCACGTCGGCCTCAACGCCCACATCGCAATTCACGCCGAAGGCTTCGCGGCCATCGGGCGTTTTCACGAGGCGGGCTTTGCCCACCGGGTCGGCAGCGACCAGGTCGGCCATGACGACTTGGGCGCCGTGGTCGGCCAGCCCTTGGCAATAGGCCGAGCCCAGCAGGCCGGTGCCGCCGGTGACCACCACGACTTTGCCGGTCAGATCGAAACGTTGTGTCATTGTGTGTTCCTCAAAAAATGGTTGCGTTTGATGGCTGGGCTGTTCAGCCCATCAAAGGCCCAGGCGTTTTTTCATCAGGTATTCGACAAAGTCGAAGTCGAATTCGCTGTCGATGTCGGGGCTTTTGGCGGTGCCTATGTCGTAGCCGTGGGTGCGGCCCGAGAGCAGGCCGGTGCCGCGCCGCAAATACTCGGGCGAGAGCACATAAATGGACGCGACGTGTTCAAACACCTTGGGCGCGTCTTGGCGGCGAACGATGGGCTTGGGCAGTTGTTTGCAGATGCGCTGGTAGCCGTCTACCACTTCGAGCATGTTGAAGTAGGGGTTTTTGCGCGCTTCGCAGACCGAGAACACCGCGTCCACATCGGAAGCGCGGAACTGGGCAATGGCTTTGGAGATGTCTTCAATATCGCGCAGCGGCGAGGTGCAGTCCATGTCCACAAACAGGTCGATGGGTTCGCCGTAATGCGCTTCGCAGGCGGCCAGGGCGTGTTGCCAGACTTCCCATTTGCCAGCGGTGTCGCTGGCAAGCTCGGCGGGGCGCATGAAGGGGACTTCGGCCCCGTAGGCGCGGGCCACTTCGGCGATGGCGGGGCTGTCGGTGGAGATGACGAGGCGGTCAATCTCGGGGCAGGCCAGGGCTTGTTCGATGGTCCAGGCAATCAAGGGCT
>JAUXXN010000239.1 GCA_030684755.1 Hydrogenophaga sp. | reverse complement strand
CTTGCTGCAGTGCGATAATGCGCGCTGCAATTCAAAACACGGCAAACGGGTCAGGGTCCGGCGGGGTATGTGTCCGCTCATGTCCATTGGCCTCAAGTCTCAACACCGCTTCACAAGAGTAGGCGTAGAGGCACCCAAGGTTTTTCGTCAGAGAAATTCTCGAAAGGTTCATTATGGAAATCAACAAGGCCGAATTGGCCTCAGCCGCTGCTGCCACCCCTTCTGGCTCAGCCACCCAAGATCTTCGCGGCGCAGAGATTCTCGTCAAGGCCCTCCAGGCCGAAGGCGTGAAATACATCTGGGGTTACCCCGGTGGTGCTGTACTGCACATCTACGACGCTTTTTACAAGCAGGACACGATCCAGCACGTGCTGGTGCGTCATGAGCAAGCCGCCGTGCATGCCGCCGACGGCTACGCGCGCGCCACCGGCGAGGTGGGCGTGTCCCTGGTCACTTCCGGCCCTGGCCTGACCAACGCGGTCACCGGTATCGCCACGGCCTACATGGACAGCATCCCCATGGTCATCATCAGCGGCCAGGTGCCGACTGCGGCCATCGGTCTGGACGCTTTCCAAGAGTGCGACACCGTGGGCATCACCCGCCCCATCGTCAAGCACAATTTCCTGGTGAAAGACGTGCGCGACATGGCCATGGTCATGAAGAAAGCGTTCCACATTGCCCGCACGGGCCGGCCCGGCCCCGTGGTGGTGGACATTCCGAAAGACGTTTCTTTCAACAAGACCGCCTACGTCGGCTACCCCGAGTCGGTCGAAATGCGCTCCTACAACCCGGTGCGCAAGGGCCACGGCGGCCAGATCCGCAAGGCCTTGCAGTTGCTGCTGTCCGCAAAGCGCCCCTACATTTACACCGGCGGTGGCGTGTTGCTGGGCAACGCGGTGCAAGAACTCCGCACCCTGGTGGACCTGCTGGGCTACCCAGTCACGAACACGCTGATGGGCCTGGGTGCATATCCTGCATCCGACAAAAAATTTCTCGGCATGCTGGGCATGCACGGCACCATTGAAGCCAACAACGCGATGCAAAACTGCGATGTGTTGCTGGCCGTGGGTGCGCGTTTTGACGACCGCGTGATCGGCAACCCCAAGCACTTTGCGTCGGTGGATCGCAAGATCATTCACATCGATATCGACCCGTCGAGTATCTCCAAGCGCGTCAAGGTGGACGTGCCGATCGTGGGTGACGTGAAAGACGTGTTGACCGAACTGATCAACATGGTGCGTGAAACAACGACGCGCGTTGAGCCGTCGGCATTGGCCTCCTGGTGGGACACCATTGAAGCCTGGCGCTCGAAAGATTGCCTGAAATACGACCGCGGCAACACCGAGGTGATCAAGCCGCAGTACGTGGTGGAAACGCTCTGGAACATGACCAAAGACGCCGACACCTACGTCACGTCCGACGTGGGTCAGCACCAGATGTGGGCCGCGCAGTACTACCGTTTTGACGAGCCGCGTCGCTGGATCAACTCGGGCGGACTGGGCACAATGGGTGTGGGCATTCCTTACGCCATGGGCATCAAGCTGGCCAAGCCTGACAGTGAGGTTTTTTGCGTGACCGGCGAGGGTTCGGTGCAGATGTGTATCCAGGAACTCTCCACCTGTCTGCAATACAACACACCAATCAAAATCGTGGCACTGAACAACCGTTTCCTAGGCATGGTGCGGCAGTGGCAAGAAATTGACTACGAAGGCCGCTACAGCCACAGCTACATGGACGCGCTGCCCAACTTTGTGAAGCTGGCCGAGGCCTATGGCCATGTGGGTATGCTGATCGAGCGTCCAGAAGACGTGGAGCCAGCTCTGCGCGAAGCCCGTAAGCTCAAGGACCGCACCGTGTTCATGGACTTCCGCACAGATCCCACCGAGAACGTGTTCCCGATGGTCAAGGCTGGCAAGGGCATCACGGAAATGTTGCTGGGCTCGGAAGACCTCTGACCCACCCATCCTGCTGCGGGCCGCTGGTGGCCGGCAGCAGCCCCTGACGAATCTATTTGCAGCCAAGCCTGCGCATTACCGTGCGCAGGGGAGGGCTCAGAAAAGAGGAATCCCTTCATGAAACATATCATTGCTGTTTTGCTCGAAAACGAACCGGGTGCTTTGTCCCGCGTGGTCGGGCTGTTTTCTGCGCGCGGCTACAACATCGAGTCGCTCACGGTGGCCCCCACTGAAGACCCCAGCTTGTCGCGTATGACGATTCAGACCACTGGGTCGGACGACGTGATCGAGCAGATCACCAAGCACCTGAACCGCCTGATTGAGGTGGTCAAGGTGGTCGACTTGACCGAAGGCGCCTACACCGAGCGTGAGCTCATGATGGTGAAGGTGCGCGCAGTGGGCAAAGAGCGCGAAGAAATGAAGCGCATGGCCGACATCTTCCGAGGTCGCATCATTGATGTGACCGAGAAGAGTTACACCATCGAGCTCACGGGCGATTTGACCAAAAACGATGCCTTCCTTGAAGCCATCGACCGCTCTGCCATTCTTGAAACGGTACGTACCGGAGCAAGCGGCATCGGCCGAGGTGAGAGAATCCTGCGCGTTTGAGTTTTTCAGGGCTCAGCCATTTGCCCGTTCGGGCTGAGCCTGTCGAAGCCCCTGTGTGTGCAATACGCCCACCGGGGTCCCGAGAGCCCTTCGACAGGCTCGCGAAGAACGGCACCTCCCCTCAACCATTCACTGGAGCAAAAGATGAAAGTTTTCTACGACAAAGACTGTGACCTGTCCCTCATCAAGGGCAAGACCGTCGCAATCCTCGGTTACGGTAGCCAGGGCCATGCCCACGCGCAAAATCTGAACGACAGCGGCGTGAAGGTCGTCGTTGGTCTTCGCAAGGGCGGCGCTTCCTGGGACAAGGTTGGCAAGGCCGGCCTGACTGTCATGGAAGTTGACGAAGCCGTCAAGTCTGCCGATGTGGTCATGATCCTCTTACCCGACGAGATGATCGCTGAGGTCTACAACAACAACGTGGCCCCCAACATCAAGCAGGGCGCTTCGCTGGCTTTTGCTCATGGCTTCAACGTGCATTACAACCAAGTCGTGCCTCGCGCCGATTTGGACGTGTGGATGGTTGCGCCCAAGGCCCCAGGCCACACCGTGCGCAACACCTACACCCAGGGTGGCGGCGTGCCCCACCTGGTGGCTGTGCACCAGGACAAGAGCGGCAAGGCCCGTGAGCTGGCGCTGAGCTATGCCATGGCCAACGGTGGCGGCAAGGCCGGCATCATCGAGACCAACTTCAAAGAAGAAACCGAAACCGATCTGTTCGGCGAGCAGGCCGTGTTGTGCGGCGGTGCCGTTGAGCTGATCAAGATGGGTTACGAGACCCTAGTTGAAGCTGGCTACGCCCCGGAAATGGCCTACTTCGAGTGCCTGCACGAGCTCAAGCTGATCGTTGACCTGATCTACGAAGGCGGCATTG
>JAUXXN010000221.1 GCA_030684755.1 Hydrogenophaga sp. | reverse complement strand
AGAAAGCGGTGCTCTGGGGCACGGCGCTGGACAACCTGGTGAGCTGGCGCATGGTGACGCCGCAGGCGCAGTGGCTTGAAGTGACGCGCTTGGACCACAACCGGGGCAAGATCCACGACGCCGAGGTGGCCACGTTTGAATTGAAGTATTTCGAGGCCAACGGCAAAACCCATGTCCGCACCGAACAGTTGGTGATTCCGGGCACCACCTTCCGCAAGGCTGGTTTGGGCAAGGACGTGACCGACAAGTTTCTGGCCGGTCTGCCGGGCATTCAAAAAGAGGGTTGCGACGGGCTGATCACCAGCGCGCGCTGGTTGGTGCACCGCATGCCGCAGCATGTGCGCACCGTGTGCCTGGAGTTCTTTGGCAACCCCAAAGACTGTGTGCCGTCCATCGTGGACATCAAAGACTTTATGTTCACCGAGATGAAGCGCCCGGGTGGCGCCATCTTGGCGGGGCTGGAGCATTTGGACGACCGCTACCTGAAGGCCGTGGGCTACGCCACCAAGAGCAAGCGCGGCACGCTGCCCAAGATGGTGCTGGTGGGCGACATCGTGGGCGACGACGCCGACGCCGTGGCACGCGCCACCAGCGAGGTGATTCGCCTGGCCAACGGCCGCAGTGGCGAAGGTTTCGTGGCCATCAGCGCCGAAGCGCGCAAAAAGTTTTGGCTCGACCGCAAGCGCACCGCCGCCATCAGCAAGCACACCAATGCGTTCAAGGTGAACGAAGACGTGGTGATTCCGCTGCCGCGCATGGGCGAATACACCGAAGGCATTGAGCGCATCAACATCGAGCTGTCGCTGCGCAACAAGCTCAAACTGTGCGAGGCGCTGGAAGCGTTTTTCTTGCGCGGTAAGCTGCCATTGGGCAAAACCGACGATGCCAACGACATCCCCAGCGCCGAGCTGCTGGAAGACCGGGTGCAGCAAGGCCTGGCTCGGGTGCGCGAGGTGCGCTCGCTTTGGGCGGGCTGGTTGCGCAACGTGGACACGCTGTTTCCCAAGCTGCAAGACCACACCCTGCGCGCCAGCTGGAAGACGCAGATTCGTGCGCCTTTGCAGCAAATTTTCAGTGGCGCGGCGTTTGGCCCCATCTTGGCCGAGTGCAACGCCATCCACCAGCGCGTGCTCAAGGGCCGCGTGTGGGTGGCCCTGCACATGCACGCGGGCGACGGCAACGTACACACCAACATCCCGGTCAACAGCGACGACTACGAGATGCTGCAAACCGCGCACGAAGCGGTGGCCCGCATCATGGTGCTGGCGCGCAGCCTAGACGGCGTGATTTCGGGCGAACACGGCATTGGCATCACCAAGCTGGAATTCTTGACCGACGACGAGCTGCGCCCGTTCGCCGAATACAACGCCCGGGTGGACCCGGAAGGCCGCTTCAACAAGGGCAAGCTGCTGCGCGACCTGTCGGGCGTGAAGGGCCTGGCCGCTGATGGCAACCTGCGCAGCTCCGACCTGAGCCATGCCTACACGCCGAGCTTTGGCTTGATGGGCCACGAGTCGCTGATCATGCAGC
>JAUXXN010000218.1 GCA_030684755.1 Hydrogenophaga sp. | reverse complement strand
GAGTTTGAAAACCTGGCATGTGGGCCTGAACGAACACGTCTTGCGCATCACCGGCAAAGGCAACAAAGAGCGCTTGGTGCCGTTTGGCCACATCGCCGCGCAGTGGCTACAGCGCTACCTGAGCCAAGGCCGGGTGGACATTCTGGGCGGGCAGCAAACCGAAGATCTGTTTGTGACCGCACGCGGTGCCCGAGCAGGCGAAGCCATGACGCGGGCCATGTTCTGGCAGATCGTCAAAAAATACGCGCAGCTCGCCGGCATCACCAGCCCGCTGTCGCCGCACACCCTGCGCCACGCCTTTGCCACCCACTTGCTCAACCACGGCGCCGATTTGCGCGCGGTGCAAATGCTGCTGGGCCACGCCGACATTTCCACCACCACCATCTACACCCACGTGGCCCGCGAGCGCCTAAAAACCATTGTGGCGCAGCACCATCCGAGGGGGTAAGGCGGGGCGTGGCAGCGTTGATAATGCAGCGATTCGCCCGCCCCGGGCCAGGGAAGCCACCAGCGCCATGCCAGAAATCGTCTTCAAAGGCAAAGAGTACGTTTACAACCACCACCTCACGGTGCCTTACCGCCCGCTGCAGCCGCAGGCCGACAAAGGCGTAGGTGCGCCCGACCTGAGCGGCAACCTGGTCATTCACGGCGACAACCTGCACGCGCTGAAAAGCCTGCTGCCGCGTTGCGCGGGCGCGGTGGATTTGATCTTTATCGACCCGCCGTACAACACCGGCAACGAAGGCTGGTGCTACAGCGACGGGGTGAACTCGCCCATCATGAAAGAGTGGCTTTCGACCAATCCGGTGGACGGCGAAGACATGCTGCGGCACGACAAATGGCTGTGCATGATGTGGCCGCGTTTGGTGCTGCTGCGCGAGTTGTTGAGCGAGACGGGCTCGATTTGGATCACGCTGGACGACAACGAGGTGCACCGGGCGCGCATGGTGTTGGATGAGATTTTTGGGGAGGATGCGTTTATTGCCAACGTGGTTTGGCAGAAGAATT
>JAUXXN010000209.1 GCA_030684755.1 Hydrogenophaga sp. | reverse complement strand
ATCGGCGGCGGCCAGGGTATTGCAGCGGTATTCGAGCGGGTGTAAATACCCACCCCCCGCGCCGCTTCTCGTCAACCTCTTGGGGAGATGCAAGCGGCCTGGCAGAGCCAGTTCCGCCGCATCCTGCGTGTGGCACGCACTCCGACCATGCGACCTCTTGTGAAACCCTTCGTATCTGCACATGACGCGTGAACACACATCCGGCGTTGTCTGGGAGCCCATGCTGGCCGAGCTGGAGCGTGGTCTGTTGCAGCGCGACGTGGCGGCGCGGGCGCTGCTGCTGGCCGCGCTGTCGGGCGAACATGTGCTGCTGCTCGGGCCACCCGGCACGGCCAAGAGTGAGTTGGCGCGCCGTTTGCAGCGGCTGCTGCCCGGCGCGCACTATTTTGAGCGCCTGCTCACGCGCTTTACTGTGCCCGAAGAGCTGTTCGGTCCGCTTTCGCTGCGCGCGCTGGAAGACGACCGCTACGAGCGCCTGACCGAAGGCTACCTGCCCAGCGCCGAGGTGGCTTTTCTGGACGAAGTCTTCAAAGCCAACTCGGCCATCCTCAACACCCTGCTGGGCCTGCTGCACGAGCGCCAGTTTGACAACGGCAGCCAGCGCCTGCCGGTGCCGCTGGTGTGCCTGGTGGGCGCCAGCAACGAGCAGCCGCAAGACGACAGCCTGCTTGCGTTTTACGACCGTTTCCTGCTGCGCGTGCCGGTGCAGCCGGTTGACGACGCGCACTTCGCCGCGCTGCTGCTGGCCGATGCGCCCGCCGCGGGCGATGCCCCGGCCGACGCATGGATCAACCCGACCGATCTGCAGGCGCTGCGTGAGCGGGCGCCACAGGTCGGCCTGGGTGAGGACGTTTTGGCTCTGCTGCAGCAAGCCCGGCAACACGCCAGCGACACAGGTCAAACGGTGTCTGACCGCCGCTGGCGCCAGCTGGTGGCCTTGCTGCAATTGCAGGCAGCCAGCCGGGGCGCCCGCGAGATCAGCCCATGGGACTTGTGGTTGCTGCCTTTCGTGCTCGCGGCCGACCCGGCTCAGGTTCCGGGCTGGACCACGCGGTTCATGCACGCGGTGGCACACACCGAGCCCTTGCCGCTGGATGGCCTGGAGCGCGCCGTGCAAGCCTTTGATGCCCAACTGGACACCGAGCGCCGCGCCCCGCCCGACGCGCAAGACGACAGCGCCGGCAAGCTGGCGCTGGCACGCGCCATCACCCGCCCGGGGGAAGAAAGCGAGATGGTGCGCATCACCAGCGAGCGCGCTTTGCGCCGCTACAGCCTAGTGCACATTCAAGCCCGTGTGGCGCAGTGCGACGAACTGCTGCAGCGTTTGCTGGCGCTGCACGGCGAGTGGCTGGCGCTGGCGCACGCGGTGCTGGCACAGGCCCGCGCGCACCCTTGGCTGCCGCCGTCCTGGCTGCTGCAGATCGAGGCCGCACACGCCGAGCGCTGCAGCCACCTGGCGAGCCTGTGTGCGCAGCACCACTCCACACGCAACCGTTTTGCGGCCCTGCCGGTGGATGCCGAG
>JAUXXN010000208.1 GCA_030684755.1 Hydrogenophaga sp. | reverse complement strand
AACCTCTTTCCGGCAGTTGAAGCCATCAAATCCGGTTGAAAGCTAGACTGGAAGCCAGTTTCAAAGCATTCGCAGAGGTCACCAAATGGGTGAAGCAAAAAGACGGCAACTGGCAAGTCAGAAACAGGCACAAGAGGCCATGGTCGTGGACACGCCCGGTGGTCGAATCCACGTGCAGTGGGACCATGAAGCCAGTGCCACCCCCAACGCCCAGCTGACCTTCTTTGCTGAGTTTTTGGCCGCCACCGGTGTCTATGAGACGTGGGTCAACAGCTGCCCTCTGAACTACACCAGCCCCAACGCCCCCACCAAAAAAGACGTACTGGGCACCTGGCTGCTGGGCATACTCGCAGGGCACAACCGGTACGCCCACATCACCGCATTGCGATCGGATGCGGTGAGCCCACAGGTGCTGGGGATGAACAAAATCATCAGCGAAGACGCGCTGCGACGCGCACTCACGCGCCTGAGCGCACAGCAAAGCCAAGACTGGCTCTGCCCCCAACTCATGGCCAGTGTGCAAGCCGCACTGGGCACAGGGTGGATACTGGACATCGACACCACCATCAAACCCCTGTACGGCAAACAAGCGGGTGCCCAAGTCAGCTACAACCCGCACAAACCGGGACGACCCAGCCACGCACTGCACACCTACTGGGTGGCCAACATGCGCCTGGTGCTTGATGTCGTCGTCTCCCCTGGCAAAGAACACAGCGCGGGCAAAGCCCGACCTGGCCTGATGCACGTACTCGGGCAACTCAGCCCCGAGCAGCGTCCCAAGTTGGTTCGGGGTGATTGCGGCTTTGGTAACGAGCCCTTCATCGCTGAATTGGAGGCATGCAATCAGCCCTACCTGTTCAAGCTCAAACAAACGACCGGTGTCAAAAAGCTGGTGACACGTCAATTCGCGCGAGATGACTGGAGCACACCGACACCCAGCGACCAAGGCTGGAGCGCGGTAGAGGACACGCTCAAACTCTCGGGCTGGGACAAAGCGCGCCGGGTCATTGTCTTGCGCCGAGCGCTCAAGGCCGATCTGGCACTGAGCCGCAAAGCAAAATCATCCGGCGAGCGCACCCAACTGGGCGAACAGATTGAACTGCTGATGCCAGACCAGGATGTGCAGGCCTGGGAGTACGCGGTGCTGGTGACCAACAGCGCTTACCCGCTGGCGGCCTTTGGGCAACTCTACCGGGACCGCGCTGATTGCGAGAACGGCTTTGATGAGCTCAAAAATCAATGGGGGTGGGGAGGGTTCACGACCCAAGATATCGAGCGTTGCCAAAGCAGTGCGCGTGCCGTGGCGCTGGTCTACAACTGGTGGAGTTGGTATTGCCGTGCGGCCAAGCCCGGTGCACGCATGGAGGCCATCACAAGTCGAGCGCTGCTGCTCGCGGGGGTGGGTCGTGCGGTCAAGCACGCAGGCCAGACCATGCTGTACCTCACACCGATGCACGCGGCCAAGGACAAGCTCTTAGGCCTTATTGCCAATGTTCATGCCGCTCTGAGCCACGTCAAAGAGGTTGCGGAGCAGTTGCATCGGGCAGATCGATGGACGGTGTTCTTGGACTATGTAATCTCCAAAATCACCCGGCCTTTGCCCCCTTGGGGGGCGCCAAATCAGCTGGCAACGGGGATCTAACTGCCGGATTTAGG
>JAUXXN010000194.1 GCA_030684755.1 Hydrogenophaga sp. | reverse complement strand
TATTGACAAGGCGGCATCACATGCAACGGCGGATTTTTTCTGGGCTTCTGTTTTCTCTGTCACTCGCGGCCACGGCCACGTTTGCACAAGCCACCCCGGCCACGCCCCTGCGCGTGCTCACCCACAGCTCGTTCGATTTGCCCAAAGACCTGCTGGCCCAGTTTGAAAAAGACGCGGGCGTCAAGCTGCAAATCGTGAAAGCGGGCGACGCGGGCGAAATCGTCAACAAACTCATCTTGACCCGCGCCAAACCGTTGGCCGATGTGGTGTTTGGCATCGACAACACCCTGCTGCCGCGCGCCCAAGCCGCCAACGTACTCGACGCCTACAGCGGTCCCGCCGCCCAGCGCACCGCTGCGGTGGGCATGGCCGAAGACGCAGGCCCCAGCGGCGTGGTGGCCGGTGTGGTGCCGGTGGACTATGGCTATGTCACCCTCAACATCGACAAAGCCTGGTTTGCCCAGAAAGGTCTGGCGCTGCCCACTTCGTTGCAAGACCTGACTCTGCCCGCCTACCGCAAGCTGCTGGTGGTGCAAAACCCCGCCACATCCAGCCCCGGGCAGGCATTTTTGTGGTCCACCATCGCCGGTTTGGGCGAACAAGCCGCGTTTGACTGGTGGGCCAGCATGCGCGCCAACGGCGTGAAAGTGGCCAAAGGCTGGACCGAGGCCTATTACACCGACTTCACCCGCAACGGCGGCACGCGCCCTATCGTCGTCAGCTACGCAAGCAGCCCCGCTGCCGAGGTGTTTTACGCCAAAGAAAAACTGAGCGAATCGCCTACCGCCAACCTGTTCTTGAAAGGCGCCGTGTTTCGCCAGGTGGAAGGTGTGGCTCTGGTCAAAGGCGGCAACCCCGCTGCACGCGAGGCCGCTGGCCGCTTTATTGAATTCATGCGCTCAGCCCAGGTGCAGCAAGCCCTGCAAACCACCATGTGGATGTTTCCGGCAGAGGCCGGTGCTGCCCGGGTGGATGTGATGAAGCAACACGCCAGCGAACCCACCCGCTTCGACAACCCCACAGCCGCCCAGATGGCGCAAAGCAAAGCCTGGTTGCAGCGCTGGACGAGGGTGGTGTTGAAGTAAGGCAGGGCTCTGCCTGTCAAGCAACGGCATGCAAAACCCATCGGCCATTTTGAATTTGATACCCCTAAACCGGGAGCGCCCCCACCCCAACCCTCCCCCAGAGGGGGAGGGAGCCAACCCCCAAAGCGCAGAGCGGGCTGTCCCCGAATGGCTCCTTCCCCCTCTGGGGGAAGGTTGGGATGGGGGGAGGCTTGCCCGCCCGCAGCCGCTAAGCCAAAGCGCTGTCTTGCTCCTTCCCCCTCTGGGGGAAGGTTGGGATGGGGGCAGGCGTGAGACGGCATATCCCGTCCGTTCACACCGCCACGCCACCCCATGAAAATCGTGTCACCTCAGCCCATGCGCTGGCTGCTTCCCGCAGTGCCCCTGGCGTTTCTGGCGCTGGTGTTGGCTGCGCCTGTGGCACGGCTGCTGGCCGAAGGCTTGGGCGCCACTACCACTCCGGGCGAAGCCGTGTCGTGGTGGGCGCTGTGGCAAGACGACCACCTGCGTTGGCGCTTGTTCTGGTCGTTTGCGCAGGCTGCCATCACCTGCGCTTTGGCACTGGTGTTGGGTCTGCCGCTGGCCTGGGTGCTGGCCCGGCTGGAATTTGCCGGGCGTGCCACCGTGTTGCGCCTGTTGATGCTGCCTTTTGTGGTGCCCACACTGGTGGCCGCCATGGGCGTGCTGGCGTTGTGGGGGCCGCGTGGTTGGCTGGGCGAGCCGCTGGCCAACGCGGGGTTTGATCTGGAAGACAGCCCTTTTCTGCTGCTCTACGGCAATTTGTTTTTCAACCTGTGTCTGGTGGTGCGTGCTGGTGTGGACGCGCTGGAGCAGGTGAGCGCCACCCGTGTGGCCGCTGCCCGCAGTCTGGGCTCCACGCCCTGGCGTGCGTTTTGGCGGGTGGAATGGCCTGCTGTTGCGCCGTGGTTGGCGTCGGCGCTGTGCCTGGTGTTTCTGTACTGTTTTTCGGGTTTTGGGCTGGCGCTGATGCTGGGCGGGCAGCGCTACGCCACGGTAGAGGTGGAGATTTACACCCTGGTGGCGCACGAGCTGGAGCTGGGTCAGGCCGGTGTGTTGGCGGTGTGGATGTTGCTGCTGACCGGTGCCGTGGCGCTGGCCTATGCGTGGATGGAGAAGCGCCTGGCCGCGCCTGGGCGCACCACGCCGGTGGCACGCCAGCGCCCACGCGGGCCGGGCCAGTGGGCGGCGGTGGCGGGTGCTTGGGCGGTGCTGGGGCTGGTGTGTGCCGCGCCGTTGTTGGCCATCGTGGGGCAAGCGGCGCGGGCGCTGCTGTGGGGGCAGGGCGGGGCGGTGTTGCTGGAGCCCGAAACCGCCCAAGCCCTGTGGAACACGCTGCGTTTTTCTGCCATGGCGCTGGGGCTGGCCACCGCGCTGGGCCTGTGCCATGCGCTGGCGGTGCGTGCCCTTGATGTGGCGGGTGCCGCCCACGGTGCCAGCAGCGCCCGGGGTGGCCTGGCTTTGGCTTGGCGGGCTGCGGCTTTTTTGCCGTTTGTGGTGTCGCCGGTCACGGTGGCGTTTGGCCTCTTGCTGCTCTACCCGCAGTGGACCGCCAGCTTGGGCCTGCTGGTGTCGGCTTACGCGCTGCTGGCCTACCCGTTTGTGGCCAAGTCGCTCAGCACCGCGCTGGACAGCCTGCCCGCCAGCTACGCCCAAGCCGCAGCCACGCTGGGCGCGAGCCCCATGCGGGTGTTTTGGCGCGTCACGCTGCCGCTGGTGTCGGGCGCGCTGCGCCGGGGCATGGCCTTTGCAGCTGCCACCGCGCTGGGCGAGTTTGCGGTGTCGCTGTTTTTGTCGCGGCCTGAATGGACCACCCTCACCACCCTCATGTACCAACGCCTGGGCCGCCCCGGCGCGGGCAACCTCGATGCCGCGCTGGTGCTGGCCTGCCTGCTCATGGCGCTGGCGCTGCTGGCCTTTGCGGGCATTGAAGGAAAAAAGGACAAACCGCCCCATGCTTGAACTGCGCGACATCGCCAAACAATGGGACCACCGCCCGCTGCTCGACAGCGTGAACCTGAAGGTGAACAGCGGCGAAACCGTGGCCCTGCTGGGTGCTTCGGGCAGCGGCAAAAGCACACTGCTCAAAATCGTGGCCGGGCTGGAGACGGCTGAGCGCGGCAGCGTGTGGTACGGCGGCCAAGACATCACCCACCAGCCGCCCGAACAGCGCCGCTTTGCCCTCATGTTTCAAGACTTTGCGCTGTTCCCGCACCTGAACGTGCAAGACAACGTGGCTTTTGGCCTGCGCGAACAAGGCCTGGGCAAAGCCGCCGCCCGCGAGCAGGCCCGCGACATGCTGGCCCGTTTTGGCCTGGTCAACCACGCTACCGCCAGGGTCTGGACGCTCTCTGGCGGCGAGCAACAGCGCGTAGCCCTGGCCCGCGCCCTCATCACCCGCCCGCGCGTGCTGCTGCTGGACGAACCCTTTTCCGCGCTGGACGCCAGCTTGCGCGATCAACTGCGCGCCGAATTCCGCGACCGCATCCAGGCCGCGGGCATGTCGGCCATTTTGGTCACCCACGACGAACAAGAAGCCCGCGCCATGGCGCAACACGCTTGGGGCGTGCAGGGCGGGCGGCTGGTGGCCGCTTGGTGAGTTGAGCAAACCCCGCCCCGCCCGCTGGCACAATGAACCCGCACCCAACAGGCGGTGCGCAACCGAGGCGATCAACATGGGCTGGTTTTCCAAAAGCACCGACAAATTCTTCCTCAGCACCACCACCCCCGAGGGCATTGCGCAGAGCCAGTACCTGGGCGTGGTCAACGGTGAAGCCATCATTGGGGCCAATATTTTTCGCGATATGTTCGCTTCGGTGCGCGACGTGGTGGGTGGCCGGGCCAGTGGCTACGAGCGCGCCTTGGCCAGCGCGCGCGATGCCGCCATGGAAAGCCTTTTGGAAGCTGCCAAAGAAATGGGCGCCAACGGTGTCATCGGCATCGACTTTGACTACGAAGTGCTGGGCGAGACCAACGGCATGATGATGGTGGCCGTGAGCGGCACGGCGGTAAAACTCTGACGCGAAGGCCTGAAATACCCCATGGACGCTTACATCATCATCGGCAACAGCAACACCCGCAAAGCCTCGCTGGTTCGCAGCCTCACCGGCTGCTTCAACCGCAGCGTGCGCGACATTCAACTCCAAGGCACCAAAAAACCGCAGCGTTTTTACGCACGCGTTGGCACCCTGCAAGACACCCGGGTGACGGTAGAGCAATACGTGGCCGAAGTCACCCGCACCCGCGCTGATGCGGTGTTGTTCTGCCTTTCGCCCGACGCCCACAAAACCGACACCCTCGAATACCCCGACGCCCAGGCCTACGTGGCCGCGCTGCGTGAGCGCGGCTGGCGCATCAAAGCCGTGGCCGTGCTGGGCCAAAACGCGGGCGGCGTGCGCGCACCCAACCTGCGCCAATACACCGCCGCCCCCACCGCGCCGGTGAACGTTACCGCGCGCGATGTGCGGGCGCAGTTCGGCTGGCTGTGACGGCGCGCTGAGCCCAGCGAAAATCTGGTTTATTGAGCGCGCAACCCCCGCAGCAACTTCAACCCGCCACGCCCGTTCACCTCGTGGCCCAGCCGTGCTTGTTCAATGCGAATGGCGGCGCGGCTTTTCTCACCCAGCATGCCGTCTACCGGGCCAATGTCGTGGCCACGCAAGATCAGCAGGCCTTGCAGTTCGCGGCGTTCGGCGCGCGAAATGCCGGGGTCGTCGGTGGGCCAGGCGGCGGTGAAGGGGCCTGCGCCGCGCAGGCGGTCGCTCAGGTGGGCGATGGCCAGGCCGTAGCTCTCAGCGGCGTTGTAGCTGTAGAGCGCGTCAAAGTTGCGCAACACCAGAAACGCCGGGCCTTGCGGGCCTGCGGGCGCTAGCAGTCCGGCGTTGCCCAGGTTGGTGGGCAGGGCTGTGCCGTCGGCTTGGCGCAGGCCGCGTGCGGTCCATTCGGCCATGGGGCGTTTGCTGCGGCGGCCTTCGCCGGTGGTGCTAAAGCCTGCGGGCAGCTTCACTTCAAAGCCCCAGGGTTGGCCGGTTTGCCAACCGGCTTTGGCCAGAAAATTGGCGGTGGAGCCCAGGGCGTCGGCGGTGCTGTCCATCAGGTCGCGCTTGCCGTCGCCGTCAAAGTCCACCGCCAGCCGCTCGAAGGTGGTGGGCATGAACTGGGTGTGGCCGAAAGCGCCGGCCCACGAGCCCACCAGCCGCTCGGGTGCGATGTGCCCAGCCTGCAAGATGCGCAGCGTGGCGTAAAACTCGCCGCGAAAGAACGCCTGGCGCCGACCAAAGCACGACAGCGTACCCAGCGCCTGCACGAGCGGATGTTTGCCAAAGGTCTGGCCAAAATTGCTTTCCACGCCCCACACC
>JAUXXN010000191.1 GCA_030684755.1 Hydrogenophaga sp. | reverse complement strand
TTTGAGCATGGTGTTGCCTATTTGGCCCTGGAGCGCGTAAGCACCAAAACCACTCTACCCGCCCACACCTTACCCAACAAAGAGACACACCATGGACATTCTCAACGGCCTGATGCTCGGCCTTGAATCCGCATTGCAACCCGTCACGCTGCTGTACTGCTTCATCGGCGTGTTTCTGGGCACGCTGATTGGCGTCTTGCCCGGTATCGGCGCACTCGCAGCGATCTCACTGCTGCTGCCCATCACGTACCACATTCCCCCTACCGCAGCCATTGTGATGCTGGCGGGTGTTTATTACGGTGCGCAGTATGGTGGTTCCACCGCATCGATTCTGCTGAACCTACCTGGCACACCATCGTCTGCGGTGGCCTGCTTGGACGGCTACCCCATGGCCAAGCAAGGCCGCGCCGGTGTTGCGTTGTTCATGACGACCATTGCCTCGTTCGTCGGCTCCATGCTGGGCATTCTGGCGCTGATCCTGTTCTCACCGGCCATTGCCGAAGTGGGCTTGAAATTTGGCGCCGCCGAGTACTTCGCCATGATGCTGCTGGGCCTGATCGCTGCTTCGGCCCTGGCTTCCGGGTCTCCCGCCAAAGGCTTGGCTATGGTGGTATTGGGCTTGTTGCTGGGCACCGTAGGCACCGACGTCAACTCCGGCCAGTCGCGTTTCGACTTTGGTATTCCTGAGCTGATGGACGGCATCAACCTGGTGGCCTTGGCCATGGGCGTGTTCGGTATTGCCGAGGTGATCTCCAGCATCAACCAGCTCAAAACTGGTGAGGTCAAGGAAAAGATCACCCTGCGCTCCATGACGCCGACACGCAAGGACATGAAAGACTCCATCATGCCCATGCTGCGCGGCACCGGCATTGGCAGCTTCTTTGGCGCCCTGCCCGGCACCGGCGCCTCCATTGCTTCGTTCATGTCGTACGCGGTGGAAAAGAAAATCGCCAAAGACCCCAGCCGCTTTGGCAACGGTGCCATTGAAGGACTCACAGCCCCCGAATCGGCCAACAACGCCGCTGCACAAACCGCTTTTGTGCCCACGCTGTCGCTGGGTATTCCGGGCGACGCCGTGATGGCCCTGATGCTGGGTGCGCTGATCATCCACGGCATCCAGCCCGGCCCCATGCTCATGTCGCAACAGCCCGAGCTGTTCTGGGGCCTGATCGTGAGCTTTGGCATTGGCAACATCATGCTGATGGTTCTGAACCTGCCCATGATCGGTCTGTGGGTGGCCATTTTGCGCATTCCTTACCGCGTGCTGTTCCCGGCGATCATTGTGTTCATCAGCTTGGGGGTTTACAGCGTGAACAACAACACCTTTGATGTGTTGGTGGTGGCGGTCATTGGCGCCATGGGCTATGCACTGGCGGTCTTGAAGTTTGAAGCAGCCCCCCTGTTGCTCGGCTTCGTGCTGGGTCCACTGATGGAAGAAAACCTGCGCCGCGCCTTGCTGTTGTCGCGAGGCGACATGATGACGTTCATTGAGCGCCCCATCAGCGCTGGTTTCCTGGCTTTTGGCGCAGCCATTTTGCTGTGGAGTGCTTGGGGTTCGCTCAAAGCTTTTGTTCAGGCACGCGAGAAAGAAGCCGACGCCTTGTAAGCCTTTGTCAAGGCTGCGGCCTGTTAAAAAGCCGGGTGCATCACGCTGTGATGCACCCGGCTTTTTTATTCTCCGGACATGTTGAACGCCTGCGCGGTGCGGCGCACTGCCGAATAGAAACCGGTGCGCTGCGCATCGCCAATGAAGCTGGCTTCAAAGCTGTTGCGTGCCAGTGCAAGGACATCGTCACAAGTCAGGCCCAGCGCCTGCACCGTCTGCACCCAGTTGGCGTTCATGTAGCCGCCGAAATACGCGGGGTCGTCGGAGTTCACGGTGACGCAGAGCCCCGCGTCCAGCATTGTCTTCAACGGGTGATCGCGCAGGTCGCTCACCACACACAGCTTCAAGTTCGACAGCGGACACACGGTGAGCGGCAGGCGGGTGTGCGCCAGTTCGGCCATGAGCAAAGGGTCTTGGAGCGCAGCCACACCATGGTCAATG
>JAUXXN010000189.1 GCA_030684755.1 Hydrogenophaga sp. | reverse complement strand
GCCACTTCGGCGGGCACGCCGGTGGTGGTGAGTTCGCGCAGTTTGGCTTGCAGCGCCACGGCGCTGGCTTCGGCCTGTTCCATGTTGTCCAGGTTGAGCGACACGCCGTCGGCAATGGACCGCAGGGCTTCGGCGTCCATGAAGTTGGACAGGCGTGCGATCACCTGTTCGGCCACCTGGTGCTTGCGCGCCAGTTCGTTCAGGGTGTCGCCTTCGAGCGTGGCGGCGCTGGCGCCGCCGGTGAACACTTTGGCGTCTTTCAGGGCAATGCGCAGCAAGAAGCCGTCGAGCGCGGGCGCGTCTTTCAGGTACAGCTCTTCTTTGCCGGCCTTCACTTTGTACAGTGGGGGCTGGGCAATGTAGATGTGGCCGCGCTCCACCAACTCGGGCATTTGCCGGTAGAAGAAGGTGAGCAGCAGGGTGCGGATGTGGGCGCCGTCCACGTCGGCGTCGGTCATGATGATGATGCGGTGGTAGCGCAGCTTGGCGACGTTGAAGTCGTCTTTGCCGTCGCCGTTGGCGCTCTCGCCACCGGCTTTGCCGATGCCGGTGCCCAGCGCGGTGATGAGCGTCAGGATTTCGTTGCTGGTCAGCAGCTTTTCGTAGCGCGCTTTCTCAACGTTCAGAATCTTGCCGCGCAGCGGCAGGATGGCCTGGAATTTGCGATCGCGGCCCTGCTTGGCCGAGCCACCGGCGGAGTCGCCCTCGACGATGTAGATCTCGCACAGCGCGGGGTCTTTTTCCTGGCAGTCGGCCAGTTTGCCGGGCAGGCCCATGCCGTCCAGCACGCCTTTGCGGCGTGTCATTTCGCGCGCCTTGCGGGCGGCTTCGCGGGCGCGGGCGGCTTCCACAATCTTGCCGCAGATGATCTTGGCGTCGTTCGGGCGCTCTTGCAGGTAGTCGGTCAACAGGCGCGAAACGATGTCTTCCACCGGGCCGCGCACCTCGCTGCTCACCAGTTTGTCTTTGGTCTGGCTGCTGAACTTGGGCTCGGGCACCTTCACGCTCAACACGCAGCACAGGCCTTCGCGCATGTCGTCGCCGGTCACTTCAACCTTGGCCTTTTTGGCGAACTCGTGTTCTTCAATGTATTTGTTGATCACGCGCGTCATGCCCGCGCGCAGGCCGGTCAGGTGGGTGCCGCCATCGCGCTGCGGGATGTTGTTGGTGAAGCACAGCACCTGCTCGTTGTAGCCGCTGTTCCACTGCATGGCCACTTCCACGCCGATGTTGGTGCCCTGGTCGCTGGCGCGGTCGCCGGTGGCGTGGAAGATGTTGGGGTGCAACACCGTCTTGCCCTTGTTGATGAAGCCCACAAAGCCCTGCACGCCACCGGCGCCCGAGAAGTCGTCTTCCTTGCCGCTGCGTTCGTCTTTCAGGCGAATGCGCACGCCGTTGTTCAAAAAGCTCAGCTCGCGCAGGCGCTTAGACAGGATTTCGTAATGGAAGTCGGCGTTCTCTTTGAAGATGTCGTAGTCGGGCAGAAAGTGAACTTCGGTGCCGCGCTTTTCGGTGTCGCCGGTCACTTTCATAGGTGACACTTCAACGCCGTTTTGCGTTTCCACGATGCGGTTTTGCACGAAGCCGCGCGCAAAGTCGATCTGGTGCATCTTGCCTTCGCGGCGCACCGTCAGGCGCAGCCACTGGCTGAGCGCGTTCACGCAGCTCACGCCCACGCCGTGCAAACCACCCGACACCTTGTAGCTGTTCTGGTTGAATTTGCCGCCGGCGTGCAGTTCGGTCAGCGCAATTTCGGCGGCACTGCGCTTGGGCTCGTGCTTGTCGTCCATCTTCACGCCGGTGGGAATGCCGCGGCCGTTGTCCACCACCGAAATCGAGTTGTCGGTGTGGATGGTGACCATGATGTCGTCGCAATGGCCGGCCAGTGCTTCGTCAATCGAGTTGTCCACCACCTCGAACACCAGGTGGTGCAGGCCGGTGCCGTCGGACGTGTCACCGATGTACATGCCCGGGCGCTTGCGCACCGCTTCCAGGCCTTCCAGGATCTGGATGGCACCCTCGCCATATCCCTCGCTCGCGCCGGCCTGGTGGGCGTCGATGGTGGGCTGGAAGTTGGAGCTTTCCGTGCTGACCTCGCCAGTGTTGACGGAATCGGCAGGCTTGTTGGCTTCGGACATGGTGAAATTTCTCTAACGCTTGAAATGCCAAACCCGCGGACGTCGCGGGTTTGGGGGGCAGGTGCCTCGCGAGGCTGGCCTCAGATTCTCATCGGCATGACAACGTACTTGAACGCGTTGTCGTCGGGGTTGGTCACCAGCGCAGAACTGTTGCCGTCGGACAGTTCAATGCGCACCATGTCCTGTGACATGTTTTGCAACGCGTCGATCAGGTA
>JAUXXN010000202.1 GCA_030684755.1 Hydrogenophaga sp. | reverse complement strand
CGTGCTGCTGTTTGACCGCAGCGCGCGCCGCGCGCAGCTCACGCCCGCCGGGGCCGAGTTGCTGCGATCGGGCCAATACCTGCTGAACGAGCTGGACGCTGTGGCTCAGCGTGTTAAACGCGTAGCCACCGGCTGGGAGCCGCAGCTCACCATTGCGGCCGACGCGATCATTGCCCGCGCCACTCTGTTTGAATTGTGCGAAGCCTTTTACGCCGAGGCGGCCCCCACCCGCCTGAAACTGCGCGCTGAAACGCTCTCGGGCACGCTGGAGGCACTGCAAAGCGGCCAAGCCGATCTGGCGCTGGGCGTGCCTGGTGACCTGGCTCAGCCCGAAATTCAAACCGCCCCCCTGGGTGCCCTGGACTTCGTGTACGCGGTGGCGCCCCACCACCCACTGGCCAAAGCCACCCACACCTTGTGCGATGAAGAGCTGCGCATGCACCGCGCCGTGGCCGTGGCCGACAGCACACAGCGCGGCAACGGCGTCACCCACAACCTGCAACCCGGTCAAGACGTGCTTACAGTGCCCACCATGCAACACAAGCTGGAAGCGCAGTTGCGTGGCCTGGGCTCTGGTTTTCTACCACTGCCGCTGGCACTGCCGTTCATCAACGCCGGGCGGCTGGTGGTGAAAACCGTGCAGCGGCCCAACCGGGTTATTCACCTGGCCTACGCCTGGCGCCAGCCGCGCAACAGTGGTGACACCGGCCGCGCGCTGCGCTGGTGGCTGGAGCGGCTGCAACACCCGACCACCCGAACCGCCCTGCTCAACAACCACCACCAAATTTAAAGCTACCCAAATTCACAGTGGCAAACAGGCTGATACAGTCAACTTCGAGCCCTCTCCAAAACCAACGCGCCAAGAGACATGACCACAACCAAAAAACCCCGCGCCTCAGCCCTGTCCCAAAGCAAACCCAACGGCAAAACAACCGATAAAAAGGTCTTAAAAGCCGCTACCAAAACCACCAACAAGCAAACCCGCACCACTGAGCCAGCCTTTGTGCAACGCCACGTGGCGGTGGTGGGCGCGGGCATGGCGGGCGTGGCCTGTGCCCGCACGCTGGTGCAGGCGGGCCACCGGGTCACGCTGATTGAGAAAAGCCGGGGTCTGGGTGGTCGCATGGCCACCCGCCACACCGAATTTGGCGGCTTCGACCATGGCACCCAATACTTCACTGTGCGCGACGAACGCTTCGCCAAAGCCTTGGAAACCGCCCAAACGGTGGTGCGCCCCTGGAGCGCCAACACCGTGCGCGTGCTCGACGACAAAGGCCGCGTGCTGGCCAGCGCCCCACCACCCACCGAACCCCACTTTGTGGCCAAACCCGGTATGAATGCGTTGGTGAAATTTTGGGCCGAACCATTGGTGCAACCCGAATTGCACGGCAACCTTCCCGCCAGCACGTTGACAGGCACCCGCGTCACCCACATCGAACGCGACGCTCTGCACCCCGAGCAATGGCAGTTGCGCGCTGAAGACACCGACGGTGGACTGCATGTGTTGGGCGGCTTCGATCGCATCGTGCTGGCCCTGCCCCACCTGCAAACGCACGACCTGCTGATGGCTTCGGGCCACTCGCCCGAACTGCGCCACCAACTCGACGCCGTGCAGGTAGCCCCCTGCTGGACGCTGATGGTGGCCTACCCCAACGCCATGCAGCCCGGCCTGCCCCACCTAGGCCCGCAGTGGAACGCCGCACGCAGCGTGCACCACCGCATCAGTTGGCTAGCGCGTGAAAACAGCAAGCCAGGCCGCGACCCCATTGAACGCTGGACCGTGCAGGCCAGCCCAGCTTGGTCTCAGAAGCACTTGGAAGACGATGACGAACGCGTCAAAGCCAAGTTGCTTAAAGGCTTCGCCGAAATCACCGGCATTCGCGCCACGCCCACCCACGCCGTGGTTCACCGCTGGCGCTTCGCCCAGACCCAAAAACCGCTCGGCCTCTCCCACATTTACGACCAAGACTTGGGCATCGGCCTGTGCGGCGACTGGTGCCTGGGCCACCGGGTGGAAGACGCGTTTGTGTCTGGCCTGGAACTGGCACTGGCCATGGCGTAACCCCCTGCTGCGCCACTACGCGGCTTCCCCCCGGGGGGACCTACACCGACGGCCCGGTAAAGCCGGTTCTGAGATGTGAGCTAGCCCAGACGCGCACGCCGCACACATGGTGTCGTCCCTCCTTTACCGTGGTCGCTTTGCGCCCTCCCCCACCGGCCCGCTGCACGCGGGCTCGCTGGTTGCCGCGCTGGCCAGTTGGCTTGATGCGCGCGCCCACGGGGGCAGTTGGATCGTTCGCATAGAAGACGTGGACACAACGCGCTGTGTGCCCGGCGCTGACGCCTTCATCCTGCAACAACTCGCGCGCTGCGGTCTGATCAGCGACGAACCCGTGCTCTGGCAGTCGCAGCGAGGCGCGCTCTACCAACAGGCGCTGGACGCACTCGTCGGCACAGACCAAGCCTACCCCTGCGGCTGTTCACGCAAAGACATTGAAACGGCCTTGCAAAACCAAGGTCTGAGCCGCGAGCGCCATCAGGCGGCTGTGTACCCTGGCACTTGCCGGCCCGAGCGCGGTGGCTTGCAGGGCAAAGCGGCCCGAGCCTGGCGTTTTGCTGTGAACCCAGCCAGCGCCGACTTGCGCTGGGCCGACCTCAGGTTGGGCCCGCAAACACAAAACGTGGCCACTGAAGTAGGCGACTTTGTGCTCAAACGCGCCGATGGTCTGTGGGCCTACCAGCTGGCCGTGGTGGTGGACGACGCCGCGCAAGGCATCACCCACGTGGTGCGGGGCGAAGACCTGAGCGACAACACACCGCGCCAAATTTTGCTGCAACAAGCGCTGGGCCTGCCCACCCCGACCTACCTGCACACCCCGCTGGTGATGGGCGAGAACGGCGAAAAGCTCAGCAAACAAAACGGCGCCCAGGCGCTGGACCTGGCCGAACCGCTGTCCGCGCTGAACCAGGCTGCGGTGTGTCTGGGTTTGCCCAAAGCCCCGCGTGCATTGTCCGAAGCACTGGCGCTGTGGACGCAAGCCTGGCCCTACCAACCATCGGCGGTGCAGCCTCCGCGCTGACCAAGGACAGACTGGCTGCTGCGGCCGGGGGCCGTTCACGAGCCAACCCACCCTGGCGCCTACAATCTGCCACCCCTTTTCTTGCCCTGCCATGACCTCAGACAATCAGCCCAGCCACTCCGAAGCGGACGCCGAGACCGCCAACACCGCGAAGGTCAAAAAACCGCTGCCCGAAGGCGTGCCGTTCATGCGCGTCATCAAAAGTTATGTGTTGCGCGCCGGGCGCACCGGCCCCGGGCAGCAACGCGCTTACGAACAATTTGGTCCGCGTTTCCTGCTGAACTACGAGCCCGCCCCGCTGGACGTGGCCGCCGCGTTTGGGCGCACAGCACCGGTGGTCATGGAAATTGGCTTTGGCATGGGCGGTGCCACAGCGCAAATTGCCCAGGCCAGGCCCCAAGACGATTTCATCTGCTGTGAAGTGCACGAGCCCGGCGTGGGTGCGCTGCTCAAGCTCTGCGGCGAAGGTGGTATTGAA
>JAUXXN010000174.1 GCA_030684755.1 Hydrogenophaga sp. | reverse complement strand
GCGTGCTGTTTTGCAGGCTTTGATGGGCATGTCGCGCGGGTCAGATGACAAATGGTTGGGCAAACTGAAGAATCAGATTGGAAATAAGCTTTTGCTTAGGTAGCACCAACGCAATTTCGAGCCTGGCGAATTGGAGATCACGGATTCAGAGCATTATAACTTATATATTGGCAATGGCTGGAATTTTGGAAAAAATATCTGAAAATTTTATAAATAATTTTAATTAAATTAATTGCTTCGCGTAAGTCCTAGATTTTAAAGAGAGTCCGTGCGGATGAATTAAGTAGCCAGCCCTGCGTCCTCAAAAGCGGCTACAAGGTCCTTTAATTCGCTCTCTGCCTTGACAATCAAATTGTTGTATTGTGAGTTTTGAAAGCCCCACAAGGATGAATGCAGCTCTTCGTGGTGGCCTACGAGAAAAGGCAGCGTGGTGATCACGCGCAGCTGCTGCTTGGTTTGCAAGTAGCGGTCTATGGTGTTTGTTTCTGGGTCGAGGTTTGTCTCGTCCCACTGGGCCAACAAGCCCAGTGTAGCGGGTGCATAGATGTTGTGCACCATGCTCATCATGCGGTCGAGCGTGATGAAAGTCATGCCATTGTGCCGCTCAACTGCTAGCACCTGGGTGTCGGGGTCTAAGACGGCGATAAGGCCAACGAATACGTCCCACTGTCCCGTGTGCCGGGCCAAGTAGTCCTCTACGGACGCTTTGCGATGAGGGTATTCGGGCGGAAAGAGCACGTCATCTTCCATCACTTCTAGCTGCTGCCATTGAGCTGACAGTGCGTGTTGCGCCAAATACTTGTAACTGAGTGCACAGCCCGTCCAACCGGGGGTAGAGCGCAGGCCATCAAACAGCCGCACGCCGGGCGCTTGGTGGCTGATGAACATGGCACGGCGTGCTGTTGTCTCAGGCATGCTGAGGGCCAACCTCTGGCCGGGGAGAGGCGTTGTGCTTGTGAGTGTAGAAAACTGAGAGTAGTCGAGCCAGCGCTTGGCCAGCAGCATGCGGTAAAGCATGAACTGAAAGCGAGCTTCCGAGGAAGCCACAGCTGTTTCGCGCTCGTTCTGAGCGGTTTGAGTTTGTTGCGGTGTAGCACCAAGTACATCGCCAATGGCCTGCAACAGCGCGGTCAAGTCGCCCACCGGGACGAAGTGCACGGCGCCCTCCAGCATGGCGTGTTCGTCTTGATCGGCGCTGGTTTCAGAGACCACTGGAATACCCAAAGATAGGCATTCATAGATTCTGGTTGTTTCCAGCAACGCACCTTCGTAGTAATGCAGGTTAACGACCAAGCGAGCACCCATCAGGACCCGGTGGAGCTCGGCGCCAAACAGGTTACCCACGGTGCGTAGCTGGTACCGTTCGCCGATAACAGCTAGCAGTTTCTGGCGGCGTGGAGTGTTTACATCGCCATAAAACAGCACCTCGCAAGGCGAGTCAGCACCGAGTGGCTGTAGTTGGTTGCGTTGAATGTGATCGCGGTAGCCGGTAAGCCCACCGATTGGCACCAAGAAAGTGTGGGGATATCGTATGCCTTGGAGGTCCAAGTATTGAAGGTTTGTCTGTGCGTAGTCGAGCACTGCCAGGGAGTTTTCCAGCATCTTAAGGTAGTCTGGTGTGAACCAACGGGAGCTAACCGATTGCTCCATTTGAAAGGCTATGCGCTTTTCGCCCGGAGGGAGCTGCGTAAACATTTGCGGGCATACGACAAAATACGCGTCAAGTGCAAACCCGTCTACGGGCGCATCGGTGATTACATCCACCATAAAGTTTGCCTTTTGCAAGGCATGAGCCAGCTGGTGGGCCACAAAAAGAGTGTGCGGCGTAGCCATCACGCCCACATGACGGCAATGGGTTGGAGCCTTGCTCGCTTGCAGTGCCAGAGCCGACTCACGCCGCACGCTGGTGACCCGCGAAGCCAAGGCGCCCCACTCTCTGCGCATGGCGTAGCCAGCGACTTTGCGCAGGCGACGCAGAAAAGTCGCTAGACCTGTTTTTCGTACCATGCGCCCGGTAGCTCGCAGCCCGGCGGTGGCACGCCAACTCCGGGAAGCGCGCATCTCTTGCACCATCGCCCGCTCATGCGTGAGTTGCGTGTTCAGCTGCCTGTTTTCCACTTCGCGTGTGGCAATTGATTGCTCGGCTAGAGCGAGTTTCGGGTTCAGTTGGCGGATTTCCTCTTCGCGCGCAGCGAGTAATTGCTCTGCTTGTGCGAGTTTCGGGTTCAGTTGGTGGATTTCCTCTTCGCGCGCAGCGACCAATTGCTCTGCTTGTGTGAGGCGTCGCTGCGAGTCCAGCAGTTGTAGGTCAAGGTGTTCGATCCATTGATGGCGCTGTTCGCCGGCCTCACGCAGGTGGCCTTCGCGACTTTGTGCGTCCCGGAGCTGCTGTTCTAGGGTGAGAACATCGGCCCTGCGCTCGAGCCGTGCACCGAGCGTTGCAAACCAAGTGCGAACGAGCGTTTGCATATCTGCCAGAGCAGTGTTACATAGCCCAACCAGCTCTGTAGGTTGGTTCGGCCCCACCAGCAACACACCAAGCCCATTGCTGTGCGGAAAATGCAGGCAGGGGTAATTGGCGCTCAACTCGGCCCAAAGTCGATGAACGCCAAAGTCGTCGCGGTAGACGTTTGTGTCGTGAAACAGCACCACACCGCGCGTAGATAGTTTGGGTAGCCATGTCTCGAAATCGTGCCTAACTGCCTCGTAGGTGTGCAGGCCGTCGATATGAAGCAGGTCTACGCTGCCATTTTCAAACTGTGCCAAGGCCTCGTCAAAGGTCATGCGCAGCAGGTTGGAAAACCCGACGTAGTGTGGATCGTGGGCTCGCTTGATATTCTGGTAAATAGTTTCATCGTAAGCGCCTGCGTGGGCATCACCTTCCCAGGTGTCCACAGCGAAAGCTCTTGTGGAAAGTCGCTGCTCCTTAATTGCTTGGCAAAATGACAGGTACGAAATGCCGGAGTAGGTGCCCAGCTCGACCAAAACCTCCGGCCTTTGTGTGGCCACGAGCCAGGATGCAAATGGAATATGCCCAGCCCAAGGAGCTGGCACTGAAAAATGGTGTGGTTCTAAGAATGCAGATGACGAAATAATATTCATATAAATGGGGAGAATTTCATGCAGTGGATCGACTAACGGACGTTCATAAAAACGTTTTGCATGGGGATGCCAATCAGACCTGCTGAAATACTTGTGGATTCAGAGCGAAAGGTAACTGCATCAAATATCCACTGGTGCTGGACATGCTCTTCTTGGGTGCCCTCGGCTATGGCAATGGTAATGCTATAGTCACCCACGGGTAGGCGAGGCATTTGAAATTGAAACCTCGTGCGAAGCAACTGCCCTGCTTTGCACGCACAGCCATTGTGTTCGTATGCAACAAACGTGTTGTCTCCAAATAGCGTTTGGCCCAATCTGTCTTTGACCACAAAGCCTACGATAGGGCTGTGCAGTTCTTGCAAGGCTACAGCTTCGATCAGCAGCTCCACGTCCTCGCCCCCTACGGCCCACGACATCGGTTGCCCATCTGTATTGCACAGTGCAACACTGATTACCCGGCTTCCTCCTTGCCCAAACGAAGGTGCGTCGGGGTTAAACTCGAATAGACGCAGGTCGTTACGTAGATTGCTGGCGTTGAGAAATGGTAGGCGCTGATCGATGCGAGCAGGCTTGTCTATCGCTGCATGCTTTGCCAGTAAGCTGTCTATATTCACCTGATGCGCTTTGCTTCTATTTTCCCCAGCGTCGGATTCTTGATCTGACTGTTGAGACTCATAGTAGGCCTGCAGGTATTGCTCACAGACGTACTTGGGTTCTCCCCGTTGCTTCACTAGGCCTTTGTCGAGCCAGATCGCACGGGTGCACAACCCTTTGACCGCAGCCGTGTCGTGGCTTACAAATAGGACCGTACCGTTCTGCATGAACTCGCGCAGAAAGCGCATGCATTTTTGGGTGAAAAAAGCGTCGCCTACGGCCAGTGCTTCGTCGATGACCAAAATGTCGGCGTCCACATGGGCTATGACGGCGAAGGCCAAGCGCACCATCATGCCGCTAGAATAGGTTTTGACGGGCTGGTCGATGAAGTCGCTGATATCGGCGAATGATTCAATGGCGCTGAACTTCCGCCGGGTAATGGCTTCGCTCTGGCCCAGAACTCCTGCATTGAAGAATACATTTTCGCGTCCGGTGAACTCGGGATTGAAGCCAGATCCCAATTCGAGCAGGGCGGCTACCCGCCCCTGCACCTTGATGTCACCTGCTGTGGGGTTGAGCGTGCCACAGATCATTTGAAGCAAAGTTGACTTGCCCGAGCCGTTGCGACCGATGATGCCGACAGTTTCGCCCTTTTTGATTTTGAAGGAGACGTCGTTCAGTGCCCAGAATTCTTTGTAATATTGCCGACGCCCACGCAACAGCATTTGCTTCAGACGGTCGCTGGGTTTATCATAAATTTGGTAGCATTTGCTCAAGCTTTTGACTTCTATGGCGTATTCAAAGGACATCTGCAAATCCTTTTCGGGTTTTTTGGAACCAAGTGAAGCCCAGCACACTGGTCAACAAGGACACCATCACGCCGCCTAGCCAGATGAGTGCGCTTGGTGGGTTACCCCAATACATTACTTCGCGTACCATCTCTATTGGCGGGGTTAGAGGATTGAAATACATGATTTGTTGGAATTGTTCAGGCAGCGCTGAAGCGGGGTAAAAAATGGGCGTCATGAACATGAGAACTTGTACCAATATGCCAATGAACTGCCCCACATCGCGCAAGTAAACACCCAACGAAGCCAGTGCCCAGCTCAGTCCCATAACAAACAGCGCAAAGGGTAGGATAACTAAAGGCAGCAACAACGCAGTCCAGTGGGGTGCGCTGATTAGAAATGAATAAGCCACAAGCCACACGGCCAGGCTGACTGTGAAGTGAAACAGTGCGCTACCTAAAGTCACCCAAGGCAATATTTCCAGCGGGAAGACAACCTTTTTGACATAGTTGGTGTTGGCCAGCACCAAGCCAGGGGCACGGCTGATGCATTCAGAAAAAAGGTTGAAAACCAGCAGTCCTGCAAACAACACCAAGGCAAATTCGGTTTTCGATTCGCTGCCACTACTCCAGCGCGCTTTAAAAACAACGCTGAACACAAAGGTGTAGACCGCAAGCATAAAAATGGGCGTGGCCAGAGACCAGAAGATGCCCAGCATAGAACCCTTGTAGCGCCCCACCACTTCACGGTGCACCAAGTTGCGGATCAGTCCTTTGTTGCGCCAGAAGCTGGCAAGCATCTCGCGTGGCGAGGTAGAGAAATTTTGCATCAGGCAAACACTTCGGCTTGAGCAAGGTTGAGACCAGCTTGATCTTTGGCCGACAACTGTGGCGCAATGCCCGCAGGCCACTCAATGCCAATAGCCTCGTCATTCCAAGCAATGCACCGCTCATGCGCGGGCGCGTAGTAATCCGTTGTCTTGTACAAAAAGTCCGCCGACTCGCTCAGCACCAAGAATCCATGGGCAAAACCCGGCGGCACCCACAACTGTTTGTGGTTGTCTTCGCTCAACTCCACCCCCACCCATTGTCCAAAGGTAGGTGAGCTTTTGCGTATGTCCACTGCCACATCAAACACCGCGCCGCGTACCACCCGCACCAGTTTGCCTTGGGGTTGTTGCAGTTGGTAATGCAGGCCGCGCAACACACCCTTGGCGCTGCGACTGTGGTTGTCCTGCACAAAGTTCACGCTCAGGCTGGTGGCATTGTTAAAAGCTTGCTGGTTGAAGCTTTCGAAGAAAAAGCCGCGTGCATCGCCAAACACCTTGGGCTCAATCACCATCACGTCGGGAATGGCGGTGGGGGTGGCTTTCATTGCAACCCTTTCTCGGTCAATAGGCGCTTGAGGTATTGGCCGTAGCCGTTCTTCAGCAGGGGTTGGGCCAGGGTTTCCAAGGCGGTGTCGTCAATCCATCCATGGCGCCAAGCAATTTCTTCCGGGCAGGCAATTTTCAGGCCCTGGCGGTGTTCCAGCGTGGCAATGAACTGACCGGCCTCGAGCAGGCTTTCGTGCGTGCCGGTGTCCAGCCAGGCGTAACCGCGCTTCATGATCTGCACGTTGAGCTGGTTCAGGTCCAGATAGGCTTGGTTCACAGCAGTGATTTCCAGCTCGCCACGGGCGCTTGGTTTCACTGCCTTGGCAATGTCCACCACCTGGTTGTCGTAGAAATACAGCCCGGTCACCGCGTAGTTGCTCTTGGGCTTGAGGGGTTTTTCTTCGATGCTGCTGGCTTTGCCAGCGGCGTCAAACGCCACCACACCGTAGCGCTCGGGGTCTTGCACGTGGTAGGCAAACACGGTTGCGCCGCTGGTTTTTGCGTCGGCATCGCCCAGCAGGTTGGTGAAGTCGTGGCCGTAGTAAATGTTGTCTCCCAGCACCAGCGCGCTGGGCGCGTTGGCCACAAACTGCTCGCCAATGATGAAGGCTTGCGCCAGGCCGTCCGGGCTGGGCTGCACGGCGTACTGCAGGTTCATGCCCCAGGCACTGCCGTCGCCCAGCAGTTGTGCAAAGCGCGGCGTGTCTTGCGGCGTGCTGATGATGAGCACATCGCGAATGCCCGCGAGCATGAGGGTGCTGAGCGGGTAATAAATCATGGGCTTGTCGTACACCGGCAGCAGTTGCTTGCTGATGGCGAGCGTAGCCGGGTGCAGCCGTGTGCCGGAGCCGCCTGCGAGGATGATGCCTTTGCGTTGGGTCATGGTGGTTCCTGTGTCGATCAAAGAATCTCGCTCAGCATGCGCCGCACGCCGTGCTGCCAGTCGGGCAGCACCAGGCCAAAGGTCTGGCGCAGGTGGGTGGTGTTCAGCCGTGAATTCAGCGGGCGCGTTGCGGGCGTAGGGAAGGCGCTGGTGGGCACGGGGGCCACTTCTTGCACGGCCAGCGCCAGCTCGGGCTTGAGGGCGCGCGCGGTGTCGATGACGTAGCGTGCGTAGCCGTTCCAGCTGGTTTCACCGGCTGCGGCCAGGTGGTAGATGCCGTAGCAGCCGGGATCTTGCTGCGCTTGTCTTATGGCGTGGGCCGTCACGTCGGCAATCAGGTCGGCGCCGGTGGGGGCGCCAAACTGGTCGTCGATCACGGTCAGGCGCTCGCGGTCTGAGGCCAGGCGCAGCATGGTTTTGGCGAAGTTACCGCCGCGTGCCGCGTACACCCAACTGGTGCGAAAGATCAGGTGGCGGCAGCCGCTGGCTTGGATGGCGCGCTCGCCGTCCAGTTTGGTCTGCCCGTACACGCTCAGCGGGCCGGTGGCATTGGTCTCCAGCCAGGGCGTGGTGCCGCTGCCGTTGAACACATAGTCGGTGGAATAGTGCACCAGCAGCGCGCCCACGCTGTGAGCGGCCTCGGCCAGCACACCCGGGGCCAGTGCATTGAGGGTGCGAGCCAGTTCGGTTTCGCTCTCGGCTTTGTCCACGGCGGTGTGGGCGGCGGCGTTGACGATCACGTCCGGGCGCAGCGCCAGCACGGTTTGGCGCAGGGCGTCCAGTTGGCTCAGGTCACCGCAGCCGCCGTCGGCCTCGCTGCTGTGCCGGTCCAGCGCCACCAGTTCGCCCAAGGGGGCCAAGCTGCGTTGCAGTTCCCAGCCCACTTGGCCGTTTTTGCCCAGCAGCAAAATCTTCATGCTGCGCTGCCGCTGTACTGCTTGCCCACCCATTCGCGGTAAGCGCCGCTTTGCACATGGGCCACCCAGTCGGGGTTGCCTAGGTACCACTGCACCGTTTTGCGAATACCGGTCTCAAAGGTTTCGGCGGGTTTCCAGCCCAGTTCGGCTTCGAGCTTGCGCGCGTCGATGGCGTAGCGCCGGTCGTGGCCGGGGCGGTCGGTCACGTAGCTGATTTGGGCTGCGTAGGGCTGGCCGTCGGCGCGTGGGCGCAGCTCGTCGAGCAAGGCGCAGACCCGGTTGACGATCTCGATGTTGGGCTTCTCGTTCCAGCCGCCCACGTTGTACACCTCGCCCAGGCGACCGGCTTCGAGCACGCGCCGGATGGCGCTGCAATGGTCTTTCACATACAGCCAGTCGCGGATTTGCATGCCGTCGCCGTACACCGGCAGGGCCTTGCCCGCCAGGGCGTTGACGATCATCAGCGGGATGAGCTTCTCGGGGAAGTGGTACGGGCCGTAGTTGTTGCTGCAGTTGGTGGTGAGCACCGGCAGGCCGTAGGTGTGGTGGTAGGCGCGCACCAAGTGGTCGCTCGCGGCCTTGCTGGCCGAATAAGGGCTGTTGGGCTCGTAGCGGTGGTTTTCGGTGAAGGCGGGGTCGTCTTTGCCCAGGCTGCCGTACACCTCGTCGGTGGAGACGTGCAGAAAGCGGAACGCTTCGCGCTCGTCGCCTGGCAAACTGCCCCAATAAGCCCGCACCGATTCGAGCAGGTGGAAGGTGCCGACGATGTTGGTTTGGATGAAGTCTTCCGGGCCGTGGATGGAGCGGTCCACATGGCTCTCGGCGGCAAAGTTGACCACGGCACGCGGCTTGTGCTCGGCCAGCAGGCGCGACACCAGGGCCGCGTCGCCAATGTCGCCGTGCACGAACAGGTGGCGGGCATCGCCTTGCAGGCTGGCCAGGGTTTCCAGGTTGCCCGCGTAGGTGAGTTTGTCGAGGTTGATGACGGGCTCGTCGTGCTGGGCGAGCCAGTCGAGAACAAAGTTTGCGCCGATGAAGCCTGCGCCGCCGGTGACTAAGATCATGTGGTTTCCCCTTGTTTGGTGTCTGTTGAGCAGGTGCCCATGGACGACCTCGCACCAAATATTTAACGTGCTTGGGGCTCTTCGTGGCCCCATTTTTTATTCTGTTGAATAGATTGTACGAAGTGTCGGTAGGTCGATGAATCTGGGTTTGCCTTGCTGCGTTGTTTTAACAAAGCCAACTGGGTGCGATTGCGCTGAATCAGCGTCATCGTTTGGCTAGCACAGTTCCGTGGATGCCGAGCCTTTTTTCAATGCCCGTGTCCCACCGTCTCCCCCGCCTTCAGCCGGTACACCGTGCCGCAATACGGGCAGCGCGCTTCGCCGGTTTTGGCCACGTCCAGGTACACCTTGGGGTGGGTGTTCCACAGTTTCATGTCTGCCAGCGGGCTGGGGCAGAACACCCCGCCGTGGTTGTTGAGGTCTTTGGCTGACAGTTCAATGGCGGCGTTGCTCATGGTGATGGACCTTAAACCTGCGTGAGCCAGTGGGCGTATTGGGGGTTGCGGCC
>JAUXXN010000172.1 GCA_030684755.1 Hydrogenophaga sp. | reverse complement strand
GACCTGGCCAATGGCATTGCCACCATCACCTTCGACGAGCAAGGCTCGCCGGTCAACACCATGTGCCTGCAGTGGCAGGACGACCTGGACGCCATCGCAGCGCAGGTGGCGCGCGACAAGGCCCACCTCAAAGGCATCGTGCTCGCCTCAGCCAAGAGCACCTTTTTTGCCGGTGCCGACCTCAAGGGTGTGATGCGATCGACCGCTGCCGATGGCCCGCGGGTGTTCAAAGAGATTGAGCGCATCAAGCGCAACTTCCGCACCATCGAGACACAGGGTGTGCCGGTGGTGAGCTGCCTCAACGGTGCGGCGCTGGGTGGCGGCTGGGAGGTGGCGCTGGTGGGCCACCACCGCATCGCGGTCAACAACCCCAAGGTGCAGTTCGGTCTACCCGAGATCACGCTGGGTCTGATCCCCGGCGGCGGCGGCATCACCAAGATGACCCGCGTGCTGGGCCTGATGGCCGCGCAGCCCTACATCCTGGAGAGCAAGCTGTTCGGACCCGAGGAGGCGCTGAAGATCGGTATGGTGCACGATCTGGTCGCCTCGCCGGAGGAGCTGATGCCGCGCGCGCTGGCCTTCATCGAGTCGGCACAAGGCAAGCCCGAGGCTGCCCAGCACGTCTGGGACCGCAAGGACTACAAGATGCCGGGCGGTACGCCGAGCAACCCCAAGATCGCGGGCATGTTGAGTGTGGCGCCAGCCGTGCTCAAGCAGAAGACCCGCGGCCTCTACCCCGCGCCCGAAGCGGCGCTGGCCGCCATGGTTGAAGGCGCCATGGTCGACTTCGACACCGCCATGCGCGTGGAGAGCCGCTACCTGGCCGGGCTGATGACCGGCGGCGTGGCGCGCAACATGATCAACACCTTCTTCTTCAACATGAACGCCATCAAGGGCGGCCAGTCGAGGCCGAAGGCTGTGCCGCGCTACCAGCCGAAGAAGGTCGGTATTCTCGGCGCTGGCATGATGGGTTCGGGCATCGCCTATTCGCAGGCTACCAAAGGCATCGTCACCGTGCTCAAGGACGTGAGCGTCGAGGCCGCCGAGAAGGGCAAGTCGTACACCACCAAGCTCACGCAGAAGCGGGTCGACAAGGGCCAGATGTCGGCCGAGAAACAGCAGGGCATCCTCGGCCTGATCACACCGACCGCCAGCGCAAATGACCTGGCGGGCTGCGAGCTGATCATCGAAGCCGTGTTTGAAAACCGCGAGCTGAAAGCCATGGTGACCCAAGAAGCCGAGCCCATGGTGGCCGAGGGCGGTTTCTTTGCCAGCAACACCTCCACCCTGCCGATCAGCGGTCTGGCGCAGGCCAGCGCCAAACCGCAGAAATTCGTCGGCATCCACTTCTTCAGCCCGGTGGACAAGATGAAGCTGGTGGAGATCATCCGAGGCAAGGACACCGACGACGAAACCATCGCCCGCGCCTACGACTACGTGCAGGCCTTGGGTAAGCTGCCCATCGTCGTGAACGACTCGCGCGGTTTCTACACCAGCCGCACCTTCGGCACCTTCGTCATGGAAGGCGCGGCCATGCTGGGCGAAGGCATTCCGGCGCCAGTGATCGAGAACGCCGCCATGCAGGCCGGCATGCCGGTCGGCCCGCTGGCGGTGCTGGACGAGACCGCGCTGTCGCTGTCGGTGCATGTGCTGGAGCAGACCCGCATCGACTTCCAGAAGGACGGCCAGCCGTACGTGGCGACCCCGGGCGAGACCCTGGTCGAGCGCATGGTCAAGCAGCACCACCGCAGCGGACGCGCCAGCGGCGGCGGCTTCTACGACTACCCCGAGGGCGGCAAGAAGCAGCTCTGGCCCGAACTGAAAACGCTGTTCGAAAAACCCGGCGTCGAGTGGAACCTGCAGGACGTGAAAGACCGCCTGCTCTACCGCCAGGCAGTGGAAACCGCGCGCTGCCTGGCCGAAGGCGTGCTGACCAGCGTGCACGACGGCAACATCGGCTCGATCTTCGGTATCGGCTTCCCGGCCTGGACCGGCGGCGCACTGCAATTCATTCACGGCCAGGGCATCGAAGCGTTCGAGCAGCGCTGCGCCGAATTGGCCGCCCAGCACGGCCCGGGATTTGCGTTGAGCACCGAAGTGAAGGCCGCCCTGCGACAGCACCAGCCTGTTTACTGATGTCGGCGATGGCCAGCCTTTGAACGCCTCCAAACTGTCGCCTGGCGACCTGCTCGGTGCGCTGGCGGTGGTGGTCATCTGGGGGTTGAACTTCGTGGTGATGAAGGTCGGCCTGCAAGATGTTGGACCAATGCTGCTGGGTGCCCTGCGTTTCGCAGCCGCCGCCTTGCCTTTCCTGCTGTTCGTTCCGTTTCCCCGCCTGCCCTGGAAATATGTCGCTGGCTACGGGCTCGCACAGGGGCTTGGCCAGTTTGGCTTCCTCTTTCTTGGTCTGCAGATGGGCATGACGGTGGGCATGGCCTCGGTGGTGATGCAGACCCAGGCATTTTTCACCCTGCTGCTGGCCGTGCCGCTGCTCGGCGAGCGCGCACGCCCGGTGCAGTGGTGGGGCCTGGCGGTGGCGCTGGCCGGGCTGCTGATGATCGCCACCGCTCATGGCGAAGGCGCCGGCCAGATGACACTGGCGGGCTTCGTGCTCACGCTCTCAGCCTCTTTTATGTGGGCGGTGTCCAACCTGATCGCCCGCCTGGCGAGCCGCGTTGCCGACTATGAGCCCTTTCCTTTCATCGTCTGGAGCAGCCTGTTCCCGGTGGTGCCCTTTACGGCACTGGCCGTGTGGACCGATGGCCCGTCAACTGTGTGGCGCCAGCTCACGGGCATGGATGGACGCGCTTGGCTGGCGGTGCTGTTTCTGGCCTGGCTGGCCACGCTGCTGGCTTACAGCCTGTGGACGCGGCTGCTGAAAAGGCACCCGGCTGGCCGGGTCACACCCTTCTCCCTGTTGGTGCCCGTGGTAGGCCTCTGGGCGGCCTGGATGTTCTCTGGTGAACTGCCGCAGCGCTGGCAGTGGGCCGGCACGGCCGCGGTGTTGCTGGGCCTGCTCATCAACCAGGCTGGCCCTCTTAGAGCCCTGGCCAAGGAGATGGCGGAGCGCCGGCGCCAACGGGCAGAATGAAACCCATCAGGGAACCGCACCGCATGAGCCTCGTTGCTGTTCGCCGCCCGCCTGACTACCGCAGCAAAACGATGTTGCGGTAGCCTAGGCGGATCAGCCCCTGGTCCTGAAAGCACTGCAACTGCTGGTTAACACGCTGGCGCGATGCATTGGCAGCTTGCGCCAAGTCGGCCTGGGTCACCCGCAGCTGTAACCCATCGGCCACCGCCACACTGTTGAACTTGGCGATGCGCTCCAGCGCAGCCCACACACGTTGCTGCAGGCTGTGCATGCCCTGATCGGCCAAGGTGTCAAACAACTGGTTGATCCGGAGTCCCAGAATCCGCAGCAGGTCGACCGCCACAGTGGCATCCCGGCTGATCAGGTCGACCAGTCCCGCACGCTCCACATGCAGAACCTGGCTGGGGCCTGCAGAAACCAGATCGGCTGGGTAGGTGGTTTCCGCAAAAACAGAGCTCAAACCCGATATCTCACCCGGCAGCATCCAGCGCAGCAATTGCTCCTCACCTTCAGGGGTCGTGACGCTGACGCGCAAGCGCCCTTTGATGAGCAGCAGAGCCGTGGCGGTTGATTGCCCACGGCTGAGCAAGACCTGTCCCTCGGTCCAATTCCGAAGCACGCCAACGCTTTTCAGCGCCTGGGTGGAGCCCGGTGTCAGCGCCGACTTTTCGGCCCACGCTTTAGTGAAGAGATCCGCATCCACAGCCTTGAAAGCCGGAGCAGCGGCCGGCGAGCGGCTTGGGTTAATAGGGCGAGAGGGCGGCAGGGGCATGGCTTGTCCAGAAGGCCTTGAAAGTAATTTTGAGTGCTTTCCCTTAAATTGTCACATCAGAAACAATTTGCTGGGAGGTTGCGGAATTTAATCAATTCAACACAGTTTGACGTAGATCAAGCCACCCCCACCACATTGGAGACGACATGACGATTTCAGCATCTGGATTTCTTCGCGCCACCCTGGGCGCTGTTGCGCTGACGTTGGGTGCCAGCGCCCTGGCTCAAACCGAAACCTTGCGCATCCAGGACTACCCCGGCCTGGGCAACATCATTGTGCGGGTCGCAGCGGCCAACGGCTACTGCGAAAAAAACGGTCTCAAGTGCGAACTCAAGACCATTCCCTCTGGCCCACTGGGCATCCAGACCCTGATGGCGGGAGACCTCGACATCGCGTTTGGTCCAGCCGAGGTGGTGATTCAGGCGGCAAACAAGGGCGCAGACCTGAAGATCATAGGCAACGCGGCCCGCGACAACATCTTCTTTCTGATGGCCGGTGCCCACACCGAGACACCCAACGCGGCCAAGGGCTACCCTGCGGTCATGGCCGACCTCAAGGGCAAAAAAATTGGTGTGACCGCCCGCGGCTCCGGCGCTGAATTCCAGTTGCTCGACCTGCTCAAGGGCGCTGGAATGACGGGCAGCGACGTGACCATCGTGCCCGTGGGCGCACCCAACACCGCCCTGCCAGCCATCGCCAACAAGCAGGTCGACGCGGTGATGCTCTTCGCGCCCATGGATGGCTTCTGTGCGGCCATGAAAGTGTGCCGCGTGATCGTGGACCCGCGCAAAGGCGAAGGCCCCGACGCCATCACCAACCTCAACGGCGCCTCTGGCCCGATGACGGTGCGAGGCGAGTTCGCGCAGAAGAAAGGTGCCACGCTCGACGCGTTTGCCAAGGCCATGCGCGAGTCCGAAGCCTTCATTCAGAACCCAGCCAACTTTGCAGCGGTACTCAAAGTCATCAACGACACCTTCAAGATAGAAGGCCCTGCAGGCGCCGCCGCCATTGAAGCGTCGCTGCGCAATTCGATTGGCGGTGCCCGCTTCACGCTGGACAACAAGGCACTGCAACACGCGGCTGA
Organism: Hydrogenophaga sp.; assembly: GCA_030684755.1. GTDB lineage: Bacteria > Pseudomonadota > Gammaproteobacteria > Burkholderiales > Burkholderiaceae_C > Hydrogenophaga. The sequence goes on along the minus strand of JAUXXN010000172.1, from coordinate 2,676 downwards.
CTACCTGCACAACACCCAGCAGATCGACAAAAAGTTTGACACCAGCAAAGTCTTGCAACTGCGCTGAACGCTCCAGACAGAGCCCCACCGATCGACTGCATGAGCGGAGCAACCGAATTGAGCGCTACGTCCCTGGCCATTGCCGCCGACGGCGTGCACCTGAGCTTTGATGGCACCAACCAGGTGCTTTCAGATGTCTCGCTGCACGTCCGCCAAGGCGAGTTTGTTTCGCTGGTGGGTCCCAGCGGCTGTGGCAAAACCACGCTGCTGAACCTGGCCGCCGGGCTGGTGCCGCACAACGGCCAAGGCGGTTTGCAAGTTGGTGGGCAGGCGCCGCGCCAGGGCAACCCGCAGGTGAGTTACATGCTGGCCCGCGACAGCCTGCTGCCCTGGAAGACGGCTCTGGGCAACGCGATGTTTGGCATGGAAGTGCGCGGTGTGCCACGTGCCCAGGCCGAGGAACGGGCACGCAGCATGCTGCAAGAAGTGGGTCTGGCTGGTTTTGAGAAGGCCTTGCCCAAAGCCTTGTCGCACGGCATGCGCCAGCGCGTGGCCCTGGCGCGCACCTTTGCCATGGGCTCACCGTTGCTGCTCATGGACGAGCCCTTTGGCGCGCTCGATGCACAGACCAAGCTGCAGCTCGAAGACCTGTTGCTGCGCCTGTGCCAGCAACACCAGCAGTCGGTGCTGTTCGTCACACACGACCTGTCCGAAGCGGTGGCGGTGTCCGACCGGGTGGTGGTCATGACGTCGCGCCCCGGGCGCATCGTGGCCGATATCACCATCGACCTACCCCGCCCACGGTCCATCCGTGAGCTGCAAAAAGACCCGCACTTCCACGAGCTGTATGCACAGCTTTGGTCGCACCTGGAATCTGGCTGGAGCAAACATGAAGGCTGAAACCCTGCGCTGGGGCGCTGCCCACATCGTGTTCATTGCTGCGCTGATGGCGTTGGGTGAATGGTTCACCGTCATGGGCTGGCTCAACCCCACGTTTGTGGGCCAACCGAGCGGGGTGCTCAAGTTCCTGTGGGACAACATTGCCACCGGCAAGCTCTGGACCGACATGGGCTGGACCATGGCGGGCACCCTGATCTCGTTTCTCCTGGGAAGTACCGCGGCCATGGCAGTGGGACTGCTGTTCGTGGCATTCCCAAAGGTTGAAAAATTTCTCGACCCGTACCTGAACGCCATGAACGTAATGCCCCGCATCGCACTCGCGCCGCTGTTTATCCTCTGGTTCGGTCTGGGGCTGGGCTCCAAGATCGCGGTGGGCTGCAGCCTGACGTTCTTCATCGTGCTCTCCAGCACCGTGGCGGGCATCCGCGGCGTCAGCCAGGACCACGTGACGCTGTGCAAAACGCTGGGCGCTAGCGCCGTGACCACCTTCTTTCAGGTGACCCTGCCCGGCGCGGTGCCGGTGATTTTTTCGGGTCTGCGCCTGGGCCTCATCTACGCCTTGCTGGGCGTCATTGGTGCCGAAATCATCGCCTCTGAAAAAGGCCTTGGCCAGTCGCTGGCCTACCTGGGTTCCACCTTTGAAGTCAACGGCGTGATGGCGCTGCTGCTGGTCCTGGCCCTGCTGGGCGTGGCGGTGGTGCGCACCATGACCTGGATCGAGAAACGTTTGCTGCACTGGCAATGAGCCGGGCTGTTTTGTCACATCAAGGAGATACAAGCATGAACTTCCGTCACATCCAGGTCGACCCCATGACGCCCACCATCGGCGGCATGATCAGCGGCGTTGACTTGAACAACACCCGCTCAGAAGACGTTTACGAAGAAATCAAAAAAGCGCTGTGGCAATACGGCGTGGTGTTCTTTCGCAAGCAAGCCCTAAAGCCCGAGTCCTACATCCGTCTGGGCCAAAACTTTGGCGAGATGGAGCAGCACGAGTTCTTCCCGCACATCGAAGGTCACCCCCAGATTCAGCTGATCTCCAACCAGGGCAACGAAGCCCCCGAGACCGACCGCTGGCACACCGACGTGACCTTCCGCAAGAAGCCCAACATGGTCTCCATCTTGCGCATCACCGACTTGCCCCCCTCGGGCGGCGACACCATGTGGATGCATGCAGGCGCGGCCTACGATGCCCTCAACCCCGGGATGCAGCAGATGCTCGAAGGCCTGCAGGCTGATCACGACCTGCCCTGGCATTTCCGCCGCATCAACGCCAGCGAGCGCTTTGCCAAGCGTGCTTCTGCCAAGAGCGGCATGATGGTCACGGCCAGCGAGCAAGAGTGCAAGATGATCGAGAACACGCCCACGGTGACGCACCCGGCCGTGATCACGCACCCCTACAACGGCCGCAAGATCCTGTTCGTCAACTCGATCTGGACCAAGCGTTTGCTGGGCATGCACATGGACCTGTCTGAGGCCGTGCTGAACATGCTCTACGAATGGGTGAAAAAGCCCGAGTTCATGGTGCGTTTCCGCTGGGAAAAAGACTCCTTGGCCATGTGGGACAACTGTGCCACGCAGCACTACGCGGTGTTCGACTACGCACCGCACTACCGCGCGGGCCAGCGCATGACCTGCGGCAGTTTTGTGCCCTCTTTGAATCATGGTGGTGCCCCTGCGGTCACCGGTCAGCCTTCGGTCATGCGCCAGTTGCTCGACACCACCCGCATGCAAGCGGCCAATGCGCGTGAGCAGCAGGCCGTGGAAGCCATCTTC
>JAUXXN010000171.1 GCA_030684755.1 Hydrogenophaga sp. | reverse complement strand
TTTGGCCATGTCTGGTGATGGCCACAGGCGTGTTGGATGCGATATGGCCCGCCAGATCGGTTCGAAATTCGCGTATGCCAACTTTCGTTGTTTCCATTTCAGTGCCCTTTGGGTGGTCCATGTGTGTACACATTTCCCGCGCTGGGAAAGGTCTTTTCCCCCGGTTGCTGAAGGCGGTTCTGACCCTGCGACATAAAAAATCATGACTTCATCCCTGGGTTGTTGCGGTCTTCATCGTCGGCATCATGGCGCAAAGCAGGCAATTGCTTGAGCAGTTCCGGTAGCCATTCTTTAATCGTCTCCCACACCACATCGAGGTTGATGTCGAAATAGCCGTGTGCCATGCGATTGCGCATGTTGCGCATACTGCGCCAGGGCACTTCGGCATGCGCCTGGATGAACTCTGGGTAACCGTCCATCACCTTCGTGGCCGCTTCGCCGATGATGATGAGACTCATGATGACAGCCCGCTGGGTACGCTTGTCGGCTAGGAAATCGTCCTTGGACAGACCTTCCACGAAGTTGCACGCATCGGCGGCCGCCTGCTGGATGTGATCGAGGTAGTCCGGTAGTCGGTGGTTCTCGCTCATACTGGCTGCGCCTGCGCGAGCACCTTGGCCCGAAACTTCAGCGGCAGGTCGCCGGGTGTCAGCACATCAACGTCCACGCCGAGCAGTGCTTTCAGTTCTGCCTCCAAGTCGCCCAAGTCCAAAAGCGTCGCACCTGGCAACACATCGACCAGCAGATCAATGTCGCTGCCGTCCCGGTCGGTGCCATGCAGCACCGAACCGAAGACGCGTGGGTTCGTTGTGCGGAATCGGCCTACGGTTTCACGCACTGCGGTTCGCTTCATGTCAAGCACAACGGACGGTCGCATGGGCACCCTTTCTTATCGAAACTCGTCCCAATAGTAGGGGATCGAATATGGCTGCGCTACAACTCAAACACCATGCCCGCGCTGAGCCAGCGGATGTCGTGGTTGGGGCAATGGGGCTGGGTGGGGGCGTCGAAGCGTGCTATTTCTTCCATGATCAAGCCGGTTTCGGCAGGCTTGGTGTGGGTGATGTAGATGGGGTAGCTGGGCCGATGTGGCTGGGGGTTGATGTGGCTGAGCTCTTCGGCGAGGGTGCTGGGCGATAGGTGCAGGCTGCGCCGGGCGAGGTCTTTTTCTCGGTTGCTGAAGGCGGTTTCGATGATGAGCAGGGCCACGGGGAGTTGGTTGACGCGCTGCCAGAAGGCGGGGTTGCGCTCGGTGTCGCCGCTGAAAACCCAGTACCCACTGGCGGCTGCGGCGGCATAGCCCACGGCGGGCACGGTGTGTACAGCGGGCAGGGGTTCGATGGCTTTGCCTCCCAGGTGCAGCACCTGACCCACGGCGATGGGTGTGAAGTGCATGAACGGGGTGTCGGCATGCGGGAGGCGGGTGAAGTCGGGCCAGATGTGGTCGTTGAAGATGTGGGTTTTGAGCGCCTGGATGGTGTCGGGCAGGGCGTGCACTTGTAGAGGCGGGGCGCCGGCGGCGAGGCGGCGAGCGGCCACGGCGTCGAGCATGAGGGGGAGGCAGGCGATATGGTCGAGGTGGGCGTGGGTCAGTAGCACGTGCTGGATACGGACCATTTCGTCGAGGGTGAGGTCGCCCACGCCGGTGCCAGCATCGATAAGGACGTCGTCGTCGAGCAAGAATGAGGTGGTGCGGCAGTCCTGCGCAATGGCGCCAGAACAGCCGAGAACTCTGACGCGCATGGGCGGTTTTGCCTGGTTGTGACCAGCGCAGGGCTGGTTTATTTGGTTTCGAAGTTGGTGGTGCCGTCCCACATGGGGTGGGGCGGGTTTTGTCTTGCCAAGGCTACCCTCTCAGCATAAAGGCGGTAAAGGACTTTTTTCGCGTTTTGGCGGTGCAATTTGTGCAAATGGTGTTCGCAAGGGTCCCAGTCTTGCTCGCGCCAGGCTTGCAGAGCCAGTTGCCACTGGCGCAGTTCTTCGGCTTGATCTGGGTTTGGGGCGGCGGTGTCGGGGATGTCCAGCGGGGTGTAGATGGTGACGGCGCTGGCTTTGCCTTTGACGCGCACGCGGTCGAGCTCTTGCCAGTGGAACCGGGTGGCCTGGGCTTGGGTGGTTTCACTCACGATGATGTCGCAGCCGTAGAGGCGCGACAGGCCTTCGAGCCGGGCGGCCAGGTTGACGGCGTCGCCGATGACGGTGTAGCTGCGGCGCAGGGCTGAGCCCATGTCGCCCACACACATGGCGCCGGTGTTGATGCCGATGCCCACGCCGATGGCGGGCAGGCCTTGGCGGGCGTGTTCGCGGTTGACTTGTTCGATAGCGGCGACCATGCCTTGTGCAGCTTGCACGGCCAGGGCGGCGTGGTTGGGTGTGTGCACGGGTGCGCCCCAGAAGGCCATGACGCAGTCGCCCATGTATTTGTCGATGGTGCCCCGGTGGTTGCGGATGACGGCGGTGAGGCGGCTGAAGACGGTGTTGAGCAGGGCCTGGAGCTGGGTGGGCTCCATGGTTTCTGAGAGTTGGGTGAAGCCGCGCATGTCGCAAAACATGACCGTGAGCTCGCGCGTGGTGGCGGTCATGCTGTAGCGGTCGGGGTTTTTCACCATTTCGTCCACCAGCTCGGGGGGCACGTAGGAGCCAAAGAGTTGGGCCAGTTCGCGTTTGGAGCGGCTTTCAACCAGGTAGCCATAGCTCATGTTGAGCGCAAAGGCCAATGCGGCCATCACCAGGGTGCTGGCGAGCGGCAGCACCAGGCCGTGGCCGATGTAAAGCCAGGTGTTCAGGCCCGCCACCAGCGCCACCACGCCCACGCTGAAGGCCACCGCGCGCCCGGCGCTGAGCAGGGGCAAGACCAGCGCCAAGGCCAGGCCTGCGCTCACCAACACAACGACTTCGTAACCCAAAGCGTAGTCGGGTTTGTTGAGGAGTCCACCATCAAGCAAGCCCACGATGAGGTTGGCATGGGTTTCAACGCCGGGGTAGGTTTCGCCCACGGGTGTTACACGCAGGTCGAGCAGTCCGGGGGCGGTGGTGCCGACCAGCACAATTTTGTCGCTCAGCTGACCGGCGGGCAGGCGGCCAGCGAGCACGTCGGCCGCAGAAACGTAGGTGAATGAGCCGCCCCGAGGCCCACCGGGGCCACGGTAGGGCACAAGGGCGGCCACGCGTTGGTCCACTGGAATGGAGAGGGAGCTGCTGCCTGTGGCGGCGTTGTCGGAAACCAGCCGCACGCTCTTGAGCGTTTGGTGGTTGCTGGCTGCTTGGCCCGGTCCTTCAAACCCGGGCTCTACACGGGGGGAACCAAGCAAGAGGCGGAACATGGCCAGCGAGAGCGATTCGTAGTAGCGGCCTTGGTGTTCGGCGAGCAGGGGCAGGGAGCGCACCACGCCGTCGCTGCTGGTGACGGCGTTGAAAAACCCAGCCCGGGGCGCGGCTTGAACCAGTGGGGCGATGTTGGCCCCATAGCCGTCCCAGCGGGTGGCAGGCGGGCTGCGGCCTTGCAGGGCTTCGGGTTGTATCACGGGTTCGGGCAGCACGCCGCTGGTGCGGCCGTCGCGGTCGCTTGTGAAGTAGTAGCCCAAAACCACCGGGCGGCCTTGGAGTGAGCGGGCAAACTGGGCGTCAAAGTCCAGCCTGGGTTGCAGGCTTTGCAGGCGCTGGGCAAAGCCGGGTTGATCGGCAAGGGGGCCGCTGGCGAGTTGCTGTAACTGGCGAAGGCCCGAGCTGTCGTCGGGTTCGGCAAAAACGGTGTCAAAGCCCAGCAAAGCAATGCGCTGCTCGGCAAACAGGGTATCGACCAGCTTGGCCATGTGGTTGCGTGACCATGGCCAGCGTCCTACTTCGGCCAGACTTTTTTCGTCAATGTCGACAATGACCACCCGGTTGTCCAAGGTGTTGGGCATGGTGGCGCGCAGCCGGGCGTCGTAAAAAATGTCGTCCAGCCGTTGCAGCATGCCCATGGGCACCACACCCAATGCGTGCAGCAGCACCACTATGAGCGGCAGCAAGGTAACGGCGATGCGCGGGCCGTGTTGGGTCAGGGCCTGCATGGTGGTTCGATGTTGGAGGGCGGACAACCTGGGGCTTGCGGTCGCCAGCGTTAAAGCAAGACGAATTGCATTTGTGTGCCGGCCAGCTCAATCAGATCGCCGTGGTGCAGGTGGACGGCTTCGGTGCCGATGGGGCTGCCGTTGAGCAGAGGTTTGCTGGTGCCTTCTACCAGCGCGACCACGTAACCGGAAGAGCGGCGGGTAATGGCCGCCACGGCCACGCCGGGCTTGCCGATGGTGGTGACCACTTTGAGCAGCGGGACCTGGCGGCCCACCGCGGGCCCAGACATCACTTGGACAGCGGCCTCACCCACGGCTGGAGCGACTGGCCCACTGGGTGTGGCCGGAGTACCACTGACTGAGGATTTTGCAGGTTTCTCCGACGCGCCCTCGTTGATGAATTTGATCTGGTATTTACCAATTTCGATGGTGTCGCCGTTTTGCAAATGCTGTTTTTTAGCGGCTTTGCCGTTGATGTAGGTGCCGTTGGTGCTGTTGAGGTCTTCCAAAAAAACTTCGGCTCCC
>JAUXXN010000169.1 GCA_030684755.1 Hydrogenophaga sp. | reverse complement strand
GATCAGCTTGGAGATTTCTTTCTTTTTCAGCGGCTTGTTCAGCACGTCGAAGGGCAGGCCCTTGGGCAAGATCTCGGACAGCAGCGCACGGCCCACGGTGGTATCCACCAAGGAAGTGAACGGCGTGAACGTGCCCGATGCCTTGTCCACCAGGTACTGTTGCAGGCGCACGCTGATCTTGGCGGTGATCTCCACCGCGCCGTTGTCCAGCGCCCGTTGCAGCTCGGCCAAGTCGGCAAAGATCATGCCCTCGCCCTTGGCGTTGATGCGGTCGCGGGTGGCGTAGTACAGACCCAGCACCACGTCTTGCGACGGCACGATGGACGGTTCGCCAGAAGCCGGGAACAAGATGTTGTTCGAAGCAAGCATCAGGGTGCGGGCTTCAATTTGCGCTTCCACCGACAGCGGCACGTGAACAGCCATCTGGTCGCCGTCAAAGTCGGCGTTGAAAGCCGAACACACCAGCGGGTGCAACTGAATGGCCTTGCCTTCAATCAAGATCGGCTCAAACGCCTGAATGCCCAAGCGGTGCAGCGTGGGCGCGCGGTTGAGCATCACCGGGTGCTCTTTGATGACCTCTTCCAAAATGTCCCACACCACCGGCGTGCCGGATTCCACTTCTTTCTTGGCGGCCTTGATGGTGGTGGCAATGCCACGCTGCTCCAGCTGGGCGAAGATGAAGGGCTTGAACAATTCGAGGGCCATCAGCTTGGGCAAGCCGCACTGGTGCAGCTTGAGCGTAGGGCCCACGGTGATCACCGAACGACCTGAATAGTCCACCCGCTTGCCCAGCAAGTTCTGGCGGAAACGACCGCTCTTGCCTTTGATCATGTCGGCCAGCGACTTGAGCGCACGCTTGTTGGCACCTGTCATGGCTTTGCCACGACGACCGTTGTCCAGCAGTGAGTCCACTGCCTCTTGCAGCATGCGTTTTTCGTTGCGCGCAATGATCTCGGGGGCCTTCAATTCCAGCAAACGGCGCAGGCGGCTGTTGCGGTTGATGACGCGGCGGTACAAGTCGTTCAGGTCGGAGGTCGCGAAGCGGCCGCCGTCGAGCGGCACCAGCGGACGCAGGTCCGGCGGCAGCACCGGCAGC
>JAUXXN010000166.1 GCA_030684755.1 Hydrogenophaga sp. | reverse complement strand
GCTGCGACAGCCTGAACGCTCAAGATGAAGAGACGCATTACGCATCCACAACCCATTCAGGACAGTGCTTCAGGTAGTCGCATCATCAAACACCGTGAGCTCACTGCTTTGGAATCCCCGCACGCTCGATCACACCACTCCAGCGTTTAATGTCAGCGGCTAGCAACTCGGCCGCCTGCTCGGGCGTGCTGCCGTCGGGGTCGATGTTCAGATCCGCCAGTTTCTTGCGAACTTCTGCGTTTTCCAATGCTGCATTGATGCTCTGGTTCAACCGCATGACCACTTCGCGCGGGGTCTTTGCGGGTACGGCCAGGCCGTTCCAGGAAGTAGCTAAAAAGCCCTTGACACCCTGCTCCACAGCGGTCGGGACATCAGGCAACATGTTGGAACGCTTGGGCCCGGTGAGCGCCAGTGCCCTCAAGGTACCTGCGCGGATCTGCGCTAGCGCAGGGCCTAAAATTTCTACGCCCACATCCACCTGCTTACCGCGCAAAGCACCAATCAGTGCTGGAGTCCCGTTAAACGGCACGATTTGCACCTCTATCTCGGCTGTGCTTTTGAACAACTCGGCCGCCAGATTTTGTGTGCTGCCGATGTTGATGCTGCCTACGTTGAGCTTGCCAGGGTTAGCCTTGGCAAAGCGAACCAGTTCTCCCAGGGTGCTGAAAGGCGAATCGCTGGGCACCATCACTACCATGTCAAAGGTACCCAGAGTAGACACTGGCGCGAAATCTTTCAACGTATCGTAAGGCAGGCTTTTGAACAGCCCGGCCGTAACGGCCGTTCCGTTGGACATGAGAAAAAGGGTGTGGCCATCAGGCTCGGCGCGGGCTACGCTTTCCGCAGCAACGACACCACCAGCGCCTGGGCGGTTCTCAATCATTACTGGGCGACCCAGCGATTTGCTCATCTCGGCGGCTACCGTACGCGCCGTAAGATCGCCGGCACCACCAGCACCAAACGGAACCACAATGCGGATATTCTTGTTGGGAAAGCCTTGCGCAGCGGCAGGACCGCCCAAGCCGAGAGCTGCGGCGGCAATGGCACTTCCCAGCAGGGTTCGGCGGCTCATCGTTGGTTGTTTTTGCATGTGATGTCTCCAGTTTTAAGAACGATAGGTCTAACGCAATGTAGAGCCAATGGATAGGGCCTGCAACGCAGGTGCGAACCTATCTGCTATGCCATAGCTTGATAGCGCGCTGACAACTAAAGCCGCAGCACAAACAAGGTGATACCGGGGAACGCCACCAAAATAGCGGTGCGAATGAAGTCGCTCGCCACGAACGGCATGATGGCGCGGTAGGTCTGGGTAATGGGCGTGTCGCGCGCCATCGAGTTGATGACGAACAGGTTCATGCCCACCGGCGGCGTGATCAGCCCCACCTCCACCACGATCAGCACCAAAATGCCGAACCAGATGGCGAATTCCTCAGGGGACAGACCAAAGTCGAGCACCGACACAATGGGGAAAAACACCGGAATGGTCAGCAGGATCATGGACAGAGAATCCATGAAACAGCCCAGCACCACATAAAGAAACAAGATAGCCACCAGCACCACCCACGGGTTGAGCCCAGAGGCACCCACCATTTGCGCGGCTTCTTGTGGCAGTTGCGAAAGCGCCAGGAAGGTGTTGTAAACACCAGCACCGAGCACGATCATGAAAATCATGCCGGTCGCTACGGCCGTGCCCAAAATGGCACCGAGAAAAGTTTTGCGGTTCAGGCCACCGCTGAACCAGGCCGCCAGACCGGTGCCGAACGCGCCAATGGCAGCACCTTCGGTAGGCGTGAACAGACCGGTATAAATGCCGCCAACCACCGCAACGAAGATCAGCATCACGGGCCACACCTTGGCGGTGGCGATCCAGCGGTCTTTCATGGGCATGGGCGCCATGGAACCCATTTCTTTGGGCTTCACGCGGGCATAAATGGCGATCACGATCATGTAGCCCATGGCCGCCAAAATGCCGGGCACGAAAGCCGCCAGGAACAGCTTGGCAATGTTTTGCTCGGTCAAAATCGCGTAGATCACCAGCACCACCGAGGGTGGAATCAAAATACCCAGCGTGCCGCCGGCCGCCAGCGCTGCGGTAGAAATGCCGCCAGCGTAGCCTGCGCGCTTGAGTTCGGGCAGAGCCACCTGGCCCATGGTGGCGGCTGTGGCCAGCGACGAGCCGCAAATGGCACCAAAGCCAGCACAGGCGCCCACCGCCGCCATGGCCACACCGCCTTTGCGGTGACCAATCCAGGCCTCAGCCGCCTTGAACAGGGCTTGTGACAAGCCCCCCAGCGCAGCAAACTGGCCCATGAGCAAAAACAGCGGAATGACCGAGAGCGAATAGCTAGAGAAGGTGCTGTAGGTGACCTGCTTGAGCTGGTTCAAGATGGGCATGTACGATCCGTACACCACCCAGGCGCCAGCGAGGCCGCACACCAGCATGGACAGGCCAATGGGGATGCGAATAAAAATTAGAAAAAGCAGGACCGGAAAGGACCAGAGGGCGAGTTCAACGTTGCTCATGTTCAGTGTCCTGCGTTGGATTCGGTGGTCCAGCCCTTGGGCTCAGACGCCAGACCCAGCTGGGTCAGCGTTTTGGCGATGTAACAGGCGCAGCCAATCACCGCGCCCACGAAGCACAGTGCGTACGCCCACCACACCGGCATCTGCAAGATGAAGGTGGTTTCGATGTATTCCTTCTTTTCCACCAAGCCGTCCCAAAGCTTCCAAGTGAGCATGAGCCAGACCAGCATCATCAGCACGTCGCTGAGGGTGTCCACCGCCTTTTGTGCCCAGCGGGGCACGTGCATGTACAGCAGATCGACCGTGGCGTGACCGCCACGCAAATAGCACCAGGGCATGAAGAAAAAGATAGCGATACCCACCCCAACTTCGACCAGTTCAAAGTCGCCGGGAACGGGCCCCAGGCCCACACCGATCAGGGCCCGACCGGCCACACTGGCCACGACCATCAGCGTCAAGGCGCTCAATATCACGCCACCGGCAATCGCGGTCCACTTGGCGGTTCGGTAAATCCAGTCAATCATCAACAGGTCCTTTCGGAGGGTAAGCGTTGGCTTAGAAATTGTCACCCACTGCAACGGAAGAGCTGTAGGTAGTCGCCAAGTTGGCTAGGGACTATAGCCGACAATTTCTTATCGTTAAACTTGTTTCACTTATCGAAATTTCAAAAACAGTGCGTCCGCAACATAGAAGCCTGCGCCAGACTCAGTGCCTGCATCACAACATCAACGCTTGTCAAAGCAAACATAAACTGGTCACAGAATGTGCCGTTTTTCTCGTCCATCAACCAGACCGCAGGCCGTCTTTCAGCTATAACAAAACGGCATGCAGCAATACAAGCCATTGCCTTCCGGCATGACAGGTCTGCAACCTGTCTGCAACTTGCGCAAAAAATGGGTTGCCTAGACGCGTACCCAGCAACCCATGCAAGTCATACGCAAGCCTGCCCCCTAGCGCAGCAGGCTTGAGGGCCTTATTTGTTGTGCTTGGCGATCAGCGCTCGGGCCTCTGAGACCAGCTTAGCGCCGTCGATATTCTTGGCTTTCATGTCATTCATCCAGTCGCTCTCCACCGTGCCTGCGGTGCGCTTCCAGCGCTGCACTTCAGCGGCGTCGAGTTCGGTGATTTTGTTGCCCGCTTTCAAAGCCAAGTCGCGGCCCACGTTGTCGCCTTGGTCCATCGTGCTTGCGATCATGGCGCTGAAATCGGCACCCGAGTTGGCGTCAATGACCTTCTTCAGATCCGCTGGCAACTTGTTGTAAGCGTTCTTGTTCATGGCCACCACAAAGGTGGTCACATACAGAGCTTTATCGCCCGCAAAGGTGGTGTGGTTTTTCACCAACTCGTGCACCTTCAAAGCAGGCGCGACTTCCCAAGGAATCGTGGTGCCGTCGAGCACGCCTTTGGACAGCGCCTCGGTCACCGCGGGCACGGGCATGCCCACCGGCGTAGCGCCGAGCTTGACCAGCATGTTGTTGACCACACGGGTGCCGCCGCGAATCTTCATGCCGCGCAAGCTCTCCAACCCAGCAATGGGCTGCTTGGTGTGGAACAGGCCTGGGCCGTGGGTGTGCAAGGCCAGCACATGCACGTCTTTGTATTCATCCAGGGCGTTGTTCTGAACATACTCCCAGAGCGCACGTGAGGTTTTTTCAGCCGACAAACCGGCCATGAACGGCAACTCAAAAACCTCGGACTTGGGGAAACGACCCGGCGTGTAGCCCGGCAGCGTCCAGACGATGTCCACCACGCCGTCGCGGGCTTGGTCAAACAACTGCGGCGGTGTACCGCCGAGCTGCATGGAGGGAAATAGCTGGATCTTGATGCGACCGTTTGACTCGGTCTCAATCTTCTTCGCCCAAGGCGTCAGCGCCTTAGCAGGCACTGTGCCCTGTGGGGGCAAAAATTGATGCAGTCGAAGGGTTACTTCTTGTGCAAATGCGGACATGCTGGCCGAAGCGGCCAATGCCAATGTGGCGATTTTGAATTTCCATGCAGTCATGTGTTTCTCCGGTGGTTGTGCTCGGGCTATCAGCGGTGGCAATGGGTGTGCATCACCCCGCTTAGTTATTGTTTATAACCATAAGTACACCAAACAGCATGGGTGTTTTCCCTAATCTGCGGCTGTTGTCGACCACCAGGGTCATACCTGAAATCTTGAAAACCCAACTATGAACTTGAACAACACAGCGAAGTTCGGTCTCCAACAGAAAGAAAAAAGGGTTGTCTGGCAACTGCCCGACAACCCTGAAAACCCCTTCAACTTGCGCCTTTAGGCGCGTGGGGATCAGATAGGTTTATTTGCTGTATTTGGCGATCAGTGCGCGCGCCTCAGCGGCCAGTTTCGCGCCATCTATGTTTTTGCCTTTGACTTCAGCGATCCAGTCGGTCTCAACCGTGGCTGCGGTGCGACGCCAGCGTTGCGTTTCGGCTGCATCCAGTGCCACGATGTTGTTGCCCGCCTTTTCGGCAATTGCACGCCCGGCCTTGTCACCCTCATCCATCACCCGACCAAACATGGCTGCGGTGGCGATGCCCGAGTTGTTGTCGATTACTGTTTTTAAATCGGCAGGCAGCTTGTCGTAGGCGGCCAGGTTCATTGAAAAAGCGAAAGTCTGGGTGTAAAGGCCGCGATCACCCGCAAAAGTGGTGTGGTTCTTCACCAATTCGCTCACCTTGAGGGCCGGGGTTACCTCCCATGGGATGGTTGTTCCGTCGATGACACCTTTGGACAGTGCTTCTGTCACCGCGGGAACAGGCATGCCCACCGGCGTGGCGCCCAGTTTTGTCAACATGTTGTTGATGATGCGCGAGCCGCCTCGCACCTTCATGCCACGAAGGCTTTCCAGCCCAGTGACCGGGGCTTTGGTGTGAAACAGCCCAGGCCCGTGGGTATGTACCGCGAGCAGCTTGACGGATCGAAACTCGTCCGCCGCAAACTTCTCCACATACTCTTGAAAAGCTTGGGAAGACTGCTCGGCGGAACCGCTCATGAACGGCAGCTCAAACACTTCGGCCTTGTTAAAACGGCCAGGTGTGTACCCCAGCACAGTCCAAGTGATATCGGCCACACCATCGCGGGCCTGGTCAAAGAGTTGCGGTGGGGCGCCGCCCAAAGCCATGGCGTGAAACAACTGCACTTTGATTCTTCCACCCGACTCTGCCTCGACCTTTTGTGCCCATGGAATGAGTGCTTTGGCGGGAATGGTCGCTTGTGGTGGCAGCATCTGGTGCAGGCGCAGAGTAACCACCTGTTGCGCAGCAACTTGGCCCGTCAGCAGCGTTGAGGCAACGGCGCCCAGGGCGGCCAAAGCGGTTCGGCGTTGGATAGATTTCATTTGGGGTCTCCTAATAAATATGGCCCGGACTGGGCGTGAAAGCACGCTACCTTGAGCACGCTTGATTCAGCTTCTTCGACCTTGATCGTTGGGCCGTAACTTCTGAAATGGGTGAGGTTTTTAAAATCGAGGCTTCAGCTTATGAATCGCCCTTATGCGCACCGGCGAATCAATTTGAACGAGGGCATAGACGCTGGCGTATGGGCTGGCGGTTGCCCGGCCAACACTTCTACAAGGTTTCGACGCGCGAGGCGGGAATGCTCGCGCATGATGGCTTCTGCCCGAGCGCCCTCACACTGCTCAATGGCATCGAGCACCTGACGGTGTTGGTCTTGTGCCACCACCAACATGTCGCGGGCTCGCGCTGAACGCGTCTGTAGCAACACAAATCCCGAAGGTGAGGCAAACGGCAAACCAGCAGCCCGCTCCAACTGGCGCGCAATGGTGGGGCTGGCGGCCATTTCGCACAGCAGCGAATGAAATCGGCTGTTGAGTGCTGCATACGCCGAAAACCTCTCGTCGTCGAGGGTCGGCGTGGCCAAAGCGAGATCGATCTGTGCCAAACATTCCCGGGCATTGGCCACCAGTTCAGGTGCTTTGACACGCTCTGCAGCCAAACGAGCCAGCAGACCTTCCAGGGTTCCGCGCAATTCAATGCCATCGGCAATGTCGCGCTCGGTGAAAGACTGCACACGGTAGCCCCCACTGGGCAGAGACTGCAGCAAGCCTTCTTGCTCCAGTCGCAACAGTGCCGCACGCACCGGTGTTCGTGAAACCCCCAACCTCTCAACGATGCTCAGTTCGGCAATGCGGGTGCCGCCGGCGAGCTCACCCGACAAGATCAGCTGGCGCAACTGCAGCAGTGCGCGCACCTGTACGCTTTCGCCGCTGGCAGCAAGTGCCTGCTCAATGGTTTCGGTCAAATCGGCATCTGGGGTGTTCATGGACCCACAATGTATACATATTTCAAAAATTTCTGCTTAAAAATGGGCTAAATAAGGGTAAACCACGAATTAATGTATCCAGATTGACGCCTGATGCTGCCGCTACAAAGGCACCTCAAGAGGGCCTTTTTCAACTCAAGCCCAACAGTCGTACCGCATTGCCCTTCAAGATGCCCGGCATCACTTCGGGTTTGAAGCCTGCCACTTCGAAGTCCCGCATCCAACGCTCAGGCGTGATCAGCGGGTAGTCGCTGCCAAACAAAACTCGGTCTTTCAACAGCGTGTTGGCGTACTGCACCAGTTGTTTGGGGAAGTATTTCGGGCTCCAGCCGCTCAGGTCGATCCACACGTTGGGCTTGTGTGTGGCCACGCTCAGCGCCTCGTCTTGCCAAGGAAAGCTGGGGTGTGCCATGACGATCTGCATGTCCGGGAAATCGATGGCCACGTCGTCGAG
>JAUXXN010000201.1 GCA_030684755.1 Hydrogenophaga sp. | reverse complement strand
TCAATGCCACTTCGGGTCTGATCCCCGAAATCAGCGGCAACAGACTGATAGTGTCGGTACGCTTGATGCGGCAAGGCGCTGACGACCGGCTGCATCCCGCGCGTGAAGATGCGGCCTTTGAGCTCACCCTCTGCGCCTGAGAACCACCGTGCCCAACAACGCATCTGAAGTACAAGTCAAAGTGGTGCGCTGCCCCGCCTGTGCGGGCCCCAGTATTTATGCAGCCAGCAATCCGTACCGCCCTTTTTGCTGCCAGCGTTGCAAAAATCTGGACTTTGGCGCCTGGGCCAGCGAGTCCTTCAAACTGCCCGAATCCTTGACCGACAGCGACACGGCATTCAAAGACAGCTGACCAACAGCGGCCCGGCGGCCTTCAAGACGCGGCTTCTGCAGCCAACCATTGCAGCACCGGCACCGTGCCCGGCAACACTGGCGCGCAGCGCACCGGCAGCCGCTCCCAGCTGAACGCCTGCGCTTCGCGCATCTGCAAGGTTCCTGTCCAGGCAAACACCTTGCAGAAATGCAGCCGCACCAAGGCGTGTGGATAGTCCACCAGCGTCTGTTTCCAGTGCTGAACAGGGCCAATCAACAGACCAATTTCTTCTTGTAATTCGCGCCGCAGCGCATCTTCGACCGACTCGCCCGACTCCAGCTTGCCGCCCGGAAACTCCCAGTAACCGGCGTACGCCTTGCCTTCGGGCCGAGAAGTCAGCAGAAACTCACCGTTAGCCGCAAACAGCAACCCCACCGCCACATCCACCACCGGACGCGCATCTAGGCTCAATGGGCGGCTGCGGTCGGCGTCCACCACCAAAACCGGCTCGTTCACAGCTTCAGCCTTGTAAGGCGTGGGTGCCTGCGTAATCGCGGGCAAACTGGTAGGCCACACGGCCACTGCGCGAACCCCGCTCCAGCGCCCACACCAGGGCGGCAGGACGGGCCGCAGACACAGCGTCGGCAGACACGCCGAACGACGACAGCCACTGCGCCACGATGCTGAGGTATTCATCTTGGCTAAAGGGATAGAAACTGACCCACAACCCAAAGCGTTCGGAGAGGGAGATTTTTTCTTCCACCACCTCGCCCGGATGCACCTCGCCGTCGGCAGTGTGGTTGTAGCTGAGGTTGTCCTTCATGTATTCCGGCAACAGGTGGCGCCGGTTGCTGGTGGCGTAAATCAATACGTTCTGACCCGCTGCCGACACCGACCCATCCAGAATCGACTTCAGCGCCTTGTAACCCGGCTCACCGTCTTCAAAGCTCAAGTCGTCGCAAAAAACCACAAAGCGCTCAGGGCGCTCAGCCACCACATCAACGATATCGGGCAAGTCCACCAAGTCGGCCTTGTCCACCTCAATCAGGCGCAAACCCTGCTCGGCGTACGCATGCAAGCAGGCCTTGACCAAGGACGACTTGCCGGTGCCCCGAGCGCCGGTGAGCAACACGTTGTTGGCGGGCAAGCCCTGCACAAATTGCCACGTATTGCGCCGAATTTTCTCTTTCTGGCCATCAATTTCTTGCAAATCGTCCAACCGCATTTGCGCGACATGCCGCACCGGCTCCAGCACACCGTGGCCGCTGCTGCGTTTGCGGTATCGAAAAGCCACCGAAGCCGACCAATCGGGCGCGCCCAAAGGCTGGGGCAGCACCGACTCGATGCGCGCCATCAGCTGCTCGGCGCGCTCCAGCAAGCGCTCAAAGTGGGTATTCATGAGCGGTAGTCGGCATTGATGGTCACATAGTCGTGGCTGAAATCGCATGTCCACACAGTTTCTGTGGCCTCACCACGGCCCAGACCAATGCGCACCAGAATTTCGGCGTCTTTCATGACCCGCTGGCCGTCTTCCTCGCGGTAGTCGGGGTGCCGACCGCCTGCGCGCACCACATGCACGTCGCCCAAATACAACTCGATTTTCGTGGCGTCCAAATCGGCAATGCCCGCATAACCCACGGCGGCCAAAATGCGGCCCAAATTGGGGTCGCTGGCAAAAAATGCGGTTTTAACCAGCGGCGAATGCGCCACCGCATAAGCCGCCTGCAAGCATTCAGCGGATGTCAAACCGCCTTCAACGCGAATGGTGATGAACTTGGTGGCACCCTCGCCGTCGCGCACGATGGCATGCGCCAGGTGCTGTGCCAGCGGCTTGAGTGCTTCCAGCAACGCTTGGCCGTCGGGACTGTCCAGGTCGGTAATGGGCGCATGTCCCGCTTGGCCCGTGGCCACCACCACAAACGAGTCGTTGGTGGAGGTGTCGCCATCCACCGTGA
>JAUXXN010000164.1 GCA_030684755.1 Hydrogenophaga sp. | reverse complement strand
GCTGCGAGCAAGCTGGGGGTGAGATTGTCTGGGGCGTGTGACCTTCAAGCGCCCATAAAAAAACCGCCGAAAGGCGGTTTTTTTATGGGCGCCGACCCCGCGGGGCTGGGTCGGTTGGTGTCTCCTTCAGTCAGGGATCAGTCGGCAAACTGGCCCGCGGCATCGATCACCGCCTTCAGCTTGGTGATTTCAGCCGCCACGAAGGCTTTGTGTCCAGCGGGCGTCACGCGGTTGTCGGTCGTCACCAGAGCGCCCAGGGCTTCTTGGCGCTTGATGAACTCGGGGTCTTTCAGGGCCACTTGCAGCGCGTCGTTCAGCTTTTTCGTGACAGCAGCGGGGGTGCCCTTGGGTGCGTACATGGCGTGCCAAATGGTCAGGTTGAAACCTTTGAGCCCCATCTCTTGCAGTGAAGGATAGTCTTTGAGCAATTTGTGGCCCGACAGGGGCTTGGCCGTGGTCACCGCAAAAGCCTTCACGCGGCCGCCTTCGATCTGGCTGGTGGTGTTGGTGGTCTGGTCGCACATCACGTCCACCTGGCCGCCGATCAGATCATTCATGGCCGGACCGGTGCCGCGGTAGGCGATGGTGGTCATGGACTTGTCAAGCTTCACCGCCGACTGCCACATCAGACCGCACAGGTGCGACGCTGAACCCAGACCGGCATGCGCCAAGTTGAGCTTGCCGCCGTTGGCGCGAATGTAGTTTTCAAAATCGCGGTAGGTGTTGGCCGGCAGCTTGGGCGAGCCCAGCAAGGTCATGGGCACGTCGTTGATCATGCCCAGGTATTCAAAATCTTCGAGTGGCTTGTAAGGCAGCTTGCGGTACAGGCCAGCGGTGGCGGCCATGCCGATGTGCCAAACCAGCAAGGTGTGGCCATCGGGTGTGGCGCGGGCCACCTTGGTGGCGCCAATGGTGCCACCAGCACCTGCGGTGTTTTCCACCACGATGTTGGCGCCGCCCAGCGGTTTGCGCATGGCTTCGGCCAGTTGGCGTGCCACCAAGTCGGTAGGGCCGCCAGCCGCAAAGGGAACGACGATGGTGATGGGCTTGCTGGGGAAGTCTTGGGCAAAAGCACCGGCAGAGACAGCGGCCGTCAAGGCCAGAGCAACAATCTTTTTCATGCGGAGGTTCCTGAATGGTTAATCACAGCTTGATGTTAGTCGCTGATTCCACCCATGAAATCGCGGTAATTACTTAGCCCGTTATGAGGGAAAACCCTGTGGCGGATCGCGTGTGTGCTGATTAATTGTAACTGCGCACGTCTTCTATGACCTTGCCATCGTTGGGCAA
>JAUXXN010000163.1 GCA_030684755.1 Hydrogenophaga sp. | reverse complement strand
GGTAGGTGAAGTAGCGGTAGGGCGTGTTGCAGGCGTAGGTGTGGCCGGGCTCGCGCCGCGCCACTTGGGCAGCGGCCATCAGCGCCCACACCCCGGCGTGCGCGTACTGGCCCCCGTTTTCGCGCACGCCAGCCGGGTAGGCCTGGATATAGCCCGCGCTGGGGTTCGCGTGGGCCATGGGCGGCGTGAGCAGCTGGATCAGGCCCGCCTTTGGGTCGACCAGATGGGCCTCCACCGCGTCCATGGCCGTGCGCTGGCGCTCCAGCCAACGCTCGGACCCAGACACCCCCGACAGCACCGACCAAGCCTGCGCGATCAGGTCGATGCGCGCTTCGGCTTGGGTGTCGGAACCCAGGGGGCTGCCGTCGTCAAAGAAGGCGCGGCGGTACCAACCGCCGTCCCAGGCGGCGGTGTCCAGCGCGGTGCGCCAGCCTTGCAAAGCGGTCTGCCAACGTTCGGCGCGCGGGTGCTCGCCGCGCTGGCGCGCCAGGGGTATCCAGTCGGTGACGATGGCGCACAGAAACCACGCCAGCCAAACCGATTCGCCCCGGCCTTCGTGGCCCACGCGGTTCATGCCGTCGTTCCAGTCGCCGGTGCCCATGAGCGGCAGGCCGTGTGCGCCCACGGCCAGGCTGTGGTCGATGGTGCGGGCGGCGTGCTCGTACACGCTGGCCGTGGTGTCGCTGGTGCGCGGGGTGTCGTAGGCGTCTTCAGCGCCTTCGGGCACGGGCGGGCCATCCAGAAAAGGCACGGCTTGGTCCAGCAGCGCGGTGTCGCCGGTGCTGCGCAGGTAGTGCGTGCAGGCAAAGGGCAGCCACAGCAGGTCGTCTGAAAAATGGGTGCGCACGCCCGCGCCACCGGGTGCGTGCCACCAGTGCTGCACGTCGCCCGCCTCGAACTGGCGCGAGGCGCAGAGCACGATGTGCTCGCGCAAGATGCTGGGCTGCGCCCACACCAAAGCCATGGCGTCTTGCAGTTGGTCGCGAAAACCGACGGCGCCCCCCGCTTGGTAAAACCCGGCCTTGGCCCACAGGCGGCTCGACACGGTTTGGTACAGCAGCCAGCGGTTGACCAGCACGTCCAGCAGCGGGTCGGGTGTGCTGACCTGGGTGGCGCCCAGCAGCGCGTCCCACTGTGCGCGGGTGTGGCGCTCGCGCTCTGCGGCCCCCGTGCGCACCGCCTGCTGCGCCAGCGCTTGGGCCGCCGCTGGGTGGGCGGCGTAGCCCAGCAAATACACCTGTTCACGGCTAGCGCCGGGGCGCAGGGTGATCAGGCGGCTGATGGCGGCGCAGGGGTCTAGGCCGTAGCCGCTGCGCTGGCCCAGCCGCTCGGGCAGCACCAACTGTCCCAGCGGGTTGAAAAATGCGCGCCGGTCGCAGGTCCAGTCCAGGCCGTCGCTGAGCCATTGGCTTTGGGCACTGGGGTGCCCATTGATGGCGTGCGCGCCGGTGTGTACTTCGCAGAAAAAAGCAGTGCCGCCGCCAAAGCCATGTGTGGCGTCGGTCTGGGTGCACAGCAGGCCCAGCAACTCGGTGTTGGCGGGGTCGCTGTAGCAGGGCTGGGTGTGCAGCGTGGCGCGGTCGCTGCGTTTCTCGCCCATCATCCATTCCACCAAGCCGGTCAGGCGCAAGTGGGCCTTGCGGGTGCCGTGGTTCACCAGCCGCACGCTCACCTGCTTCACCGCTGTCTGGGCGTCCACACACCAGCGCAGTTCCACCTCCAGCGGGCCATGGCGGTGGCTGATGCGGGTGTAGCCCTGGCCGTGCTCCACCTGGTACAGCGCCTTGGTGTGGCCCCAGGCCGAGGGTGCAAGGCTCCAAGCCTCGCCGCTGCGCCGGTCTTGCAACAAAAACCATTCGGCGGGCGGGTCGCCCACCGGGTCGTTGGCCCAGGCGGTGAGCTGGTTCAGGCGGCTGTTGAGCGCCCAGGTGTTGCCCGCGCCGCTCTCGGTCACCAGCGTGCCCAAGCCGGGGTTGGCCAGCACGTTGATCCAGGGTTTGCTGGGGCGCTGGGCGCGGCCCACGCCAAAGGCAAAGGCTCCGGTGTCTTGAACGAACCGCCCGGTGGTGGGTGTGGCGGGCACGTGTGGCTGCCCGCAAGGCACTGGCACGGCTGCGGCGCCGTGCCAATGCGGCAACAGGGGCAGGCCATGCTGGGTGCTCCAAGCCTGAATTTGCGGCACCAGCGGCTGGCCGTTGGCCTTGATTCGCACCCGCGCCAGGGCGTGCAGCGTGCCGATCTGCGCGGGAGTCAGCGCGTCTTCGCGCAGCAGGTACAGGCCGGTCACCGTGGGGCCCTCGTGGCCGGGTTGGTCGGCGGCGTGCTGCGCTTGCAGCAGCACCAGTTCGCGCTGCAAGGGCATCAGGTACGACTGGGGCTCGGTGCTGAGCACCACCAAGTCGCAAGCCACACCACAGCGCGACCATTCGCGCAGCGCTTGCACCAACGCACGCAGCAGGCCCAAACCCTCGGGCACGCCAGCGGTCACCAGCAACACAGGCCGGTCGCCCGAAATGCCCAGGGGCCAGAGCAGGCGCCGGTCGCATGCGGGCGCAATCCGCTGGCTGGCGGGGAGGTCGGGCTTGGGCAGGGTCAGCACCAGTGCGGTGGTGAGCGCCTGCAACGCGGGCAGGTGCTCGGCGCGCGGGCGCCGCGAGAGCGAGGGTATGCCCGCTACCGTGGCCGACATCACCGAGGCCCGCTCCACATAGCTGGGCTGGCGGTATTTGTCCAGCACCGCCAGCAGGGTGGCGGCGTCGTCCGAGGCGGCGGTGGCAAAGGTGACACTGGCTTGTGCTCCGGGCGCCACGCGCAGGCTCACGCCCAAGGCGGCCACTGGGTCCAGCCCGGTGGGCAGCACCCCGGCCACACCCGGCACCGGCACCAGGTGGGCGCGTGGCTGGCTGGGCGCGTGGTTGCGGCCCAGCCAAGCCAAGCGGTCGGTCTGGCAGCGCAGGCCCAGCACCTCGCCCTCGGTGTCGGCCACAAAATGCACCGCCTGCAAGGTGGTTTCGGTGTGTAGGCGCGGGGTGCGTTCAAAGCGCAGCGCCTGCTGCTCGGGCAGCCAGTCGGCGTTCACAAACAGGTTGGAGAACGCGGGGTGGGCTTCGTCGGCAGCGTGGCTGGCCAGCGTTACCTCCCAACACGAGACCAGTTCGACCTCTACCGTTTGGCTGCCCAGGTTGGTGAACACCACTTTGCGAAATTCAATGTCGTCTTCGGGGCTCACCCACACCGTGTACCGGGTGTGCCGCTCGGGCGAGTGGGCTTCGAAGCACATGCGGTCGGCCTGAAACCGGCTCTGGTAGGTGGCGCCAGGGTCGGGGGCCGGGTGGCTGGTGAGCGACACCGGTGCCCCGCCCTGCCCTGAGCGCACATAGACAAAGTGGCCACAGGCGTCGCGCAGCGCGTCGTCGCGCCAGCGGGTGATACCGGTGCTGCCCCAGCGGCTCCAGCCCGCGCCGTTGGCCCGCAGCGTGACGTGGTAACGCCCGTTGGAAAGCAGTTGCGTGGGCTCCAGGGCCTGCGCACCGGGCACCACGGTGCGGGTGAGGTCGTGGCTGCGCCGGTGCGCCATGGGCAGTGGCCGCTGTGGGTGGTCTTGCAGGCGCGCCAGGTCGCGCGGCGCACGCTCGTGCAACAGCGCGGCCACGGCTTCCATGCGGGCGTTGGCCGCGCCCCAGCGCTGCGCCACGCCGCCGAGCAACACATTGGCCAGCGCCACGATGCTCATGCCCTGGTGGTGCGCCATGTAGGTGCTCACCAGCGTGAAGCCTTGGCCGTTGCTCTGGCGCTCGGGCGTGTAGTCCAGCGCTTCCACAAAACCGTAGCGCCCGCGTGCGGCCAGCGCGGTCAAGGCGCGCAGGTTCTGGCAGGCCAGAGCGGGGTCGATCTGGGCGGCCAGGGCGGTGGCGTAAGGCGCGATCACGCACTCGGCCGCCGGGGTGGTGCGCAAGGCCAGGTTGGGCACACCCTGCGGCGCGTATTGGTAGGCCAGGGTGTGGTCGCGCCCGGCGTGCGCGCTCTCAGAAATGCCCCAGGGCATGCCGCGCTCGCGCACGAACGCCATTTGCGCTTGCAGGGCCGAGCGGCCTGCCTCGTGCAGCGCGCTGCCCTTCGGTTCGGCCAGCACCAGGGTGGGCATGAGGTATTCGAACATCGAGCCCGACCAAGAACGCAGCACCGCCAGGCGCCCGCTGGCAAAGAACGGGCGTCCCAGCGCGCTCCAGTGGCGCACCGGCACATCGCCCTTGGCCATGGCCAGCAAACTGGTGGTGCGCGATTCGGAGGCCAGCAGGTCGTAAAACGAGGTGTCGAGTTGTTGCTCCAGCACCCGGTAGCCAATGTGCAGCAGGTGGCGCCGGGGGTGGTAGAGAAACCGGAAGTCGGGCGCCCAGGCCAGTTGCTCCAGCTCAGCGGCCAGGGCCAGCAAGCGCGCTGAGGCTTGCGCGGCCTGCCCGGCGTGGGCGGCCAGCGCGTCCAGATGGGCCGATTGCAGCATGGCCAGGTGGTCGCCCAGCAGCCAGACCCGCTCGTCGTCGCCCGTGGGCTCGGTGCCCACGGTGGCGGGGTTGTGCGGCGGCTGCACCGCGTCCAGCTCTGCGCGGGCTTGGTGCAGCAGGGTCTGAAAGCTCTCGAACGCGGGCGTGCCGGGCGCTGGTGTGGGCGCGCACAGCAAGCGGCAGGTGGCCGACGGCGCATCGGCCCGGTGCAGCAGGCGCCGCAACGGGTCTTCGTGGGGCCGCAGTCGGGTCCGCGAGTTGTGCAGCGCCTGTCGGCTGGCTTGCGGGGCCAACGGGTCGAGCGCCAGCGCCAGGCAGGCCTGCGCCAGCGCCAGCAGGTGGGCGCTGAGGTTGCCGCTGTCCACGGTGGACACGTAGCGCGGCAGCAGGGGCTGCAAGCTTTGGGTGTCGTACCAGTTCAAAAAATGGCCGTGGTGGCGCTCCATCTGGCGCAGCGTGGCCAGTGTGGCGTCCAGCCGCGCCAGCAGGTCTTGGGTTCCGATCCAGCCAAACTGGCGCGCGCAGTCGGTGCTGAGCAGGTACAGCCCGATGTTGGTGGGCGAGGTGCGGTGCGCCACCATCTCGAACGGCACGGTTTGCAGGTTGTCGGGCGGCAGGTGGTGGTTTTGTGCGTCCACGCAGCGTTCAAACAAGCGCCAGGTGTCGCGGGCCACGCCGTGCAGCAGGTGGTGGTCGGGCACGCTCAGTTCGGCGCTGTGGCTGTTGCTGTCCATGGTGCCGTGGGTGAAGCGGTGGGCGGCAGCGGCGGCGGTGGGCCAAGGCCGGTTGGCCAGCCACACCAGCAGCGGCGCCAGCCCCCACAGCGCCAGCAAAGCCAGCGCCAGGGCGCTCGGTGTGTTGGCGGCGGGTGCGCCCAACAGCAGCGCCAGCAACACCAGCGCTGTCACCGGCGCGCTGCGGTGGCGCACCAGGGTGGCGCGCAGCGTGGTTTTCAGGCCGGTCTGCGCGGCGTCGGCGGTGGTCCATTCGAGCAAATGGCGGCGGCTCACGGCCAAGCGGTAGATCGCGCGCACGGCGGCGTCGGTGAACAACACGGCTTGGCGTGGCAGCAGCGCCAGCTGCCACAAGCCCCCGGTCAGGGCGCGCAGCAGGTCCAGCGCGCCAGCGCGGGCAAAGCGCAGCCCCAGCGCATGGGTGTGTGCGGGCAAACACCCGGCCAGCGCGCCCATGGTAGGGCCTGCGGCGTAGGCCGCGAGCACCAGCGCCAGCGCGCTCCACAGCGGCAGGCCGTGGCCCGCCACCGACAGCCCGATCAACAGCAGCGAGGCCGGGGCCACCATCGAGCGGCGCAGGTTGTCCCACATCTTCCAGCGGTTGATGGGTGTGAGCGGCCAACGCTGGCCTTGCAACAAAAACGGCAGCAACTGCCAGTCGCCCCGCGCCCAGCGGTGCAGGCGCGAAGCGGCAGCGTCCACATGCTCGGGTTCGGGCTCGATCAGCGTCACGTCGGACACCACGCCGCAGCGCACCAGCGCGCCTTCCAGCAGGTCGTGGCTGAGCACCTGTTCGTTGGGCAGCCGCGCGCCCAGCACCGCGTGCATCGTGGCCACATGCAGCAGGCCCTTGCCGGTGAAGCTGCCTTCACCAAACAGGTCTTGGTACACATCGGAGGTGGTGGCGCTGTAGGGGTCGATGCCCTGCTGCCCGGCCATGAGCCACTGCCACGGTGTGGGGCGCGCCTGCGCGGGCAGCGGTGCCACCACGCGCGGCTGCAAGATGCCGTAGCCCTGCACCACGCGCTGGCCGCTGGCGTCCAGCTGGGGCTGGTTTTCGGGGTGCAGGGCCACGCCCACCAGCGCACGCAGGCGCCCGGGGGGCAGTTGGGTGTCGCTGTCGAGCGTGAGCAGGTAGCGGGTGTCGGGCGCCATGTGCGAGAGCGCACCCAAGTCTAAAAACGGGCTGGGTGTGTGGCTGGCCAGGGCGGCCACCAGCTGCTCCAGCTTGCCGCGTTTGCGCTCCCAGCCAATCCATTGGCGCTGGGTGTCGCTGTAGCTGCGGGCGCGGTGCAACAGCAAAAAGCGCGGCGCGTCGCCCGCTGCGGCGGGGTGTTGGGTGTTGAGCGCGCTGAGCAGGCGCTGCGCCTGCGCCAGCAGCGCGGCGTCGCTGGCTTGTTCGGCGCTGTCGGCGTCGACCCAATCGCTCAGCAGGGCAAATTGGGCGCAGGGTTCGGGGTTGGCCAGGTAATGCAGGTGCAGCCGGTGCACCGCTTGCGCAATGGCGTGGGGGTGGCTCAGCAAGGCGGGCACCACCACCATCACGCGGGCCGTGGGCGGTATGCCTTGGTCCAGCGCAAAGCGCGGCAGGTGCATGGGCCGGGCCGACTCCGTGATCAGGCGGTTCACCACCGAGCCCACCGCTTCGGACGCGGGCAGCAGCATGAGCGCGCCCACCAGCAGCCCCAGCCAGGTGCTGGCCATGGTCAGCGGCTGGCCCAACGTGCCGCCAGCCCCGTGCAGCAACGCCGCCACCAGCAACACGGTGCCCAGCGCCAGGGCGCCCAAATAACCCGGTGTGCGGGCGCGTCGGGAGGCCGAGCGCCACAGGCGCACAGCAGCGCAGGCGCGCTGGCCCATGCCCAGCGCCTGCTCCAGCGCGGGGCGGCCCGCGCCCGCCAGCGCGTGTTGGGCCAAACCAGCGGGGCCGCTGGCGGCGGACATGGCGGCCAGCAGCACCTGGGCCACGGTTTCTTCGCCATGGCCGCTGCGCAGCGCCAGCCGCTCAATGCCGTGCAACGTGGCGCTGCGGGTGGCGTCGTCTTCGGCCACAAACACGGGCGAGGCCAGCATCACCCGCATCACGCGGCTGGTGCGGGCGATGGTGTCGGGCCAGTCGGCCGCACCAATCAGGCGCAGCGCCGTCACGGCGTTGCCCACGCTCAGGCTGTCGGCCGCCTGGTCGGCATGCAGCTGCATTTGCAGCGCCTCCCAGTCGGGCACGGTCTGTTGCAGCCAGGCCTGGATCTTGACCAAAGATTCCGATTCGGTGGCCGCATGGCGGGTGGCCAGGCCCTGGGCCAAATGGCCCAAAAACACCAGCCCCACGCCGCGCCGGTTCATCAGCTTGTGCATGGCCTGCACCGCAGCGAGATCCAGGGTTAGAACGCGCTGAGCGCACAGCGTGGCCAGCGCACGCGCGGCCTTGTGGCAGGCCAGCCGGTCGGCCAAGCGGCGCAGGTTTTCCACCAAAACCACACGCAAGGTGGTGGGCAAGGCCCACAGCTCGCCTTGGGTCAGCACGCGCTCGTCTTGGTAAGCGTTCAAAAAATGCACCAGCAAGGCTTCGTCAAAAGCGCTGTCGGTGTGGGCCACGAAGGCCCAGGCCACGCCGTAAATGCGCGGCAAGCCCACCAAAGGCGCGTCTTGCAACACCGGCAAGGTGGCGTAGTAACTGGCGGGCAAGCCCTCGTGGATTTCCCGCAACTGGTCTTCGATCAGGTGCACGTTGTCCAACAGCCACTCGGCCGCTGGGCTGAGGTCTTGCCCGTCTTGAGCCTGGCCTGCGATGAAGTGGAACGAGGCGCGCAGCGTGCGAATGTTGCTTTGCAACCGGGGGTAGAACGTGGCCCGGCCAAAGGCAGCCTTGCCTGCGCGCTGCGACAAGGCCAGGCTGTGTCCGTGCTCTTGCAGCCGGGTGGGGCCCAGAATTTCAGCCCGGATCGGCTCCAGCGCAAAACCTTGCCGCACATCCAGCATGCGCTCGATCTGCTGCGGAACCCAAGCCCAGCGGGCGCGCAGCAGGTGGTCCGCCATGCTTCAAAGCGCCATCAGGGAAGCGCCAACGAGCAACGCGAGCAACAGGGCCGAAGTGACAAAGCGGCCCGCCACGAGGCGCCGCAGTTCGACGGCCCCATTTTCCAAGCCCTGCAGTCGGCCGCGTTGCGCGCTGCACTGTGCCAAGTGGTCACCCAATGCGGCGTGTTGGTGCGGCGCGGCGGCGGCCGGGTGGCCCAGCGAAGAGGTGACCCAGTGGGGCGTGAGCGGGGAAATTTTGGGCATGGTGGGCTCCGGTGGTGGCCTGCGGGCAAGCCAGCAGGCGGGTGAAAAACAGCAGCCCCAGTTGTAGCGGCGGGCGCCGTGGGCGTCTGTTCGCTGACGAACATGCACGCCCGCCATGGCCCCGCCGCCCGAGGCACACGCCCGAGCGCCACGGGCACAACCGGTGTGCGCGCCAACGAACAGACGCGGCGCGGCGGGCCACATAAGGTGGGCCTCTTGCCTGGTTTGTGCGCGCAGGGGCACGGTGCCCCCGCGCTCTCAGCCAGGCCCCACGCCACGGCCACACGCAGGAACCCCATGCAACACCACACCCCCCGTTTTTCCTTGACCCTCAGCCTCACCGCCGTGGCGGTGCTGGCCTTGGCCGGTTGCGCCGTTCCCTACCCGGTGTACGACCAGCCGGTGGTGCAGGCCGCGCCCGCACGGGTGTACACCACCCCCCAGCAGCAGCCCCCCACGCGCGACTACCGCCGCCGCAACAACGAGCAGCTCTACCAAGCCGACGTGACCTCGGTGCGCGCCGTGATGGGCGCCAGCGAGCAGCGCTGCTGGATCGAGCGCGAAGCCGTGCCGGAGCGGCCAGCGGCAAATGTGCCGGGTGCGCTGCTCGGCGCGGTGATCGGTGGCGTGCTGGGCCACCAGGTGGGTGGCGGCAGCGGGCGCGACCTGGCCACTGTGGGCGGCGTGCTGGCCGGTGCCGCCATCGGCTCCAGCGTGGGCACCGACCGCTACGGCAACACCGTGGCCACACAAGACGTGCAGCGTTGCAGCAACGAACCCAACCGCAACGCACCCGCCTACTGGGACGTGACCTACACCTTCCGGGGCATCAGCCACCGCGCACAAATGACCTCGGCGCCGGGACGCACCATCACCGTGAACAGCGCGGGCGAGCCCCGCACCTGAGCCCTGCGTGGGCAGTCCACGCGGTTTTTTCTTCCATCTGACTTTAGGAAATCCAACATGCTGACAAACAAAGTGGTTTTGGTCACCGGTGCCGCCTCCGGCATTGGCCGTGCGGTGGCGCTGGCTTGCGCCCGCGAAGGGGCGTCGGTGCTGGTGTCTGACATCGACGACGCTGGCCTGCAAGAAACCGCCGCCTTGGTGCGCGCCGAGGGCCGCGAAGCGCTGGCCGTGACCGCCGACGTGGGCAACCCCGCCGACGGCCAGAACCTGGTGGACCGCTGCTGCGCCCACTTCGGGCGGCTCGATGTGGCGGTGAACAACGCCGGCATTGGCGGCCCCAGCGCGCGCACCGCCGACTACCCGCTGGACGGCTGGGCGCAGGTGATTCAGGTCAACCTCTCGGGCGTGTTCTATGGCATGAAGTACCAGATTGAGGCGATGCTGCGCACCGGTGGCGGCGCCATCGTGAACGTGGCGTCCATCTTGGGCGCGGTGGGCTTTGCCTCGGCACCGGCCTACGCGGCGGCCAAGCACGGCGTGGTGGGCCTCACGCAAACCGCCGCGCTGGAGTACGCCGCCGAGGGCGTGCGCATCAACGCGGTGGGGCCGGGCTTCGTCCGCACACCCATGATTGCCGCGCTGGACGAAGACTCAGCGGTGCACGGCATGCTGGTGGCCGCGCACCCCATGGGGCGGCTGGGTGAATCGGAAGAAGTGGCCGAACTGGTGGTGTGGCTGGCCTCCAGCCGGGCCTCGTTCGTCACCGGGGCCTACTACCCGGTGGACGGCGGCTACTTGGCGCGTTGACATGACGCACGGGGCGGGGTCAGCCCAGAATTTCGACCCCAAAGCCCCGGTAGCCGACAAAGTTGCAAGCGTTGTCAAACATCGGGGTGCCGCTGACGCGGTACTCCTTAAGCACCCCGTTGCTGCACTGGCGGTTCAGACGCACGTCCAAAAACGGCGTGCGGGCGGTGATGCGGGCTTGCAGCGCCTGGCGTTGCTCCCCATCCCAGCCGTCGTCGGCAGGCGCCACGGCGTCTTCGGCCAGCGCGTCCACGCGAATGCCCAGCATTTCCAGCACCGGGCCCGACACCTTGGTGAAGTGCCCTTGGTGGTCTTGCTCCCAATACCAGTCGGTGGCCAGTTCGGTCAGGCTGCGGTAGCGCGCTTCGCTCTCGCGCAGCTCGGCGGTGCGCTCCAGCACCTCGGCTTCCAGCAGCTTGTTGTGTTGGGCCAGGCGCTTGTAAAGCAGGCGCACCTCCACCAAGTTGTGGATGCGCGTCTGCACCTCCACCAAATCAAACGGCTTGCTCACAAAGTCTTTGGCACCGGCTTGCAGCGCACGCAGTTTGTGGCCCGGCTGGGCCGTGATCACCAGCACCGGCAGGTAGTCGTCGCCGGTGTTGGCCTTCAGGCTTTCCATCACCTGAAAGCCGTCCATCACCGGCATTTGCAGGTCCAGCAAGATCAGGTCGAACGGCTGGCGGCGGTGCATGGCGCACACGGTGGTCGGGTCTTGCGTGCTGAAGACTTGGGTGTAGCCAGCCGCAGCCAGCATGTCTTCCAGCAAAAGCACATTGACCGCTTGGTCGTCCACGATGAGGATGCGGGCGTTGAACAGGTCTTGGGCGGCGATGGTCATGCGGGTTCCTTGGTGAGAGCGGGGCCACGATCGGTCTGGGCAAACGCAAGCGCTTGGTCCAGCGCCTCCATGAACTCGTTGACCTTGATCGGCTTGGTGATGTAGTTGAAAAATCCGGCAGCCATGGCGCGGGCAATGTCGCGCGGCACCGCGTTCGCGCTCAGCGCAAGGATCGGAATGTGGGCGGTGCTGGGGTCGGCGCGCAATATCTTCAGGGCCTCCACCCCGCTGATGCCGGGCAGGTTGATGTCCATCAAAATCACATCGGGCTGGTAGACGCGGGCAAACTCAATGCCCAGGCTGGCGTCGGCGGCGCCCAGCAACCGCAGGTCGGTGCGCCGGGCCATGATCAGCTCCACCAGTTCCAGGTTGGCCGGGTTGTCTTCCACGTAGAGCACGGTGTATTGCGGGGCGTCCGGGGGCACATCGTCGCAGAGCACCTCCAGCTCCGGGGGGTCGCTGGCCAGCGACTGCGGCGCCGTGGTGAGCGTCATTTCGATCCAGAACACACTGCCCACGCCCGGTGTGCTCTCCACGCCGATCAACCCACCCATCAGCGCCACCAGGCGCTTGGTGACCACCAGCCCAATGCCGGTGCCCTCTTCCCCGCCAGACTCCTGCCCCAGCCGGTTGAAAGGTTGAAACAGCTGCCCCACCTGCTCGGTCGTGAGGCCGGGGCCGGTGTCGCGCACGCTGATGCGCACACGGTCGGACGCGCCCAGGGTGCAAACCACCGTCACATGCCCGCCCGGCTGGTTGTATTTGATGGCGTTGAACAGCAGGTTGATCAGCACCTGCTTGAGCCGCGTGCGATCGGCTTTGACGAAACGGGGCGCTTCCAGCCGCGCAAACGTCATGCCGATGCCACGCTGGCGCGCCTGGTCTTCCACCATGGCGCGGCATTCGAGCAGCACCTCGGCCAGCGCCACCGGCTCGCCCGAAAGGCTGAGCGTGCCGGACTCGATGAGCGTCAGATCCAAAATTTCGTTGATCAGCTCCAGCAGGTACCAACCGGCTTTCAAAATTTGTTTGATGCCGCGCTTCTGCGTGGGCGTGGGCGCGGGCGTGCCCGACTCCACCAGCTGTGCAAAACCCAGAATGGCGTTGAGCGGCGTGCGCAGCTCGTGGCTCATGCTGGAGATGAAGTCGGTCTTGGCTCGGTTGGCTTTTTCGGCGGCGGCAAAGGCTTCGTTCAGTTGCAGTTCCACCCGCTTGCGCACCGAGTTGTCGGTGCCGATCAGCAAGTAACCGATCAAATCGCCGTGGTCGTCGCGCAGGGCGGTGATGGAGACGATGGCCGGGAACGAGCTGCCGTCTTTGCAGATGTAGGTCAGCTCGTAAATGTCTTCCATGCCGCGCGAGGCCTTGAAGGCCAACGCCTCAAAGCCGGGCGCAATGCAGGTGTCCAGCTCTTTGCTGAGCTGCAACGCGCGTGCCCGCACCTCTTCGGGGTCGTGCATGTCGCTGGGGCGGACCAAGTTCACCACCTCGTCGGCCCGGTAGCCCAGCATGTGCTCGGCGCCCACGTTGAAGAGCTGGATGATGCCCTTCTCGTCGGTCGCGATGATCGAGAAGTTGGCGCTGTTCAGAATGGCGTTTTGCAGCGCCCCCGCCTTCAGCAAGGCGTTGCGCCGGTCTTGCTCGGTGGTGTCGCGTGGACCATCGGCGCCTTGGCGCGGGGGGTTTTCGTGCATCGTGTGTGGGGTTTGAGGTCCGTTCCCGGGCTGGGACGCAGCCAACCAACTTACAGCGGTCGGGCGGGTGGCGTCTGTGCGCTAACCCACACAAGCGGGCACAACAGGTTCAGAGTGGCTTGCGCCCGCTGATGACGCGCAACAAGACCACCACCACGGCAATGACCAGCAACACATGGATAAAGCCGCCCAGGGTGGTGGCGGTGACGAGGCCCAGCAGCCACAAGATGAGCAGCACGACGGCGATGGTGTAAAGCATGGAAAGGCTCCGGTGGGGTGTTCAAAGGGGTCGGGGATGGCGGCGCAGTTCAGGGGCGACCGGCTGCGGGCTGGGCGCGTTGGCGCCAGCGGGCCCCCACCACCAAGGCCACGGCGAGTGCCACGGTGGCCAGCACCGTTTTGGGGTGGCGGCGCAGCGCCGCTGTCGCCGTGCCCAGCACCCACGCCTGCAAAGGCGGCGCGGCACCGCCCGTTGCAGGGCGCTGCCAAGCACGCGCCAGCGCGCCCACGGCTAGCGCAGCCAGTGGGTGGGTGCGCCAACGGTTGACTGCGGGCCAGGCGGCCAGGGCTTCCCAGCCAGCGCCGGGGGCTGCGGCCCGTTCGGCGCGGTCGTGGTCCAGCCAGCCGGCCAATTTCGCCCGGCTCCGGGACAACCGTTCGCTGGCGGTGGGCACCGCCGTGGCGGGCAGGGCTGTGTGTGTGCGCGGCGCGGGCGCAGCGGCTGGGGTGGGCGGCGTGTGTTGCGGGTTCATGGTGTGCCCGTGCGTCGCAGCAAGGCGGCGTCTTCGGCCAGTTGCAGGCGCAACACGGCAAACGGTTCACCCGGGTGGCGGTTTTGCGCCAGCCACAGACTGCCAACGCCCAACAAAGCGGGCACCAGCGGCGTGAGCAGCAGCGGCCAGGGGTTGCGCATGGCCGCTTCGGGCAACACGGCCCACAGCATCACCGCCACACCCGCCAGCACCGCAGCCACCGCCAGGCAAACCGCACCGGCCAGCCAGTAAGCAGCCCGCTTTTGCCAGCGGGCACTGCTCGCCGCGAGGGCTTCCGACAGCAGGCTGGCGTAGCCCCCTGCGTGCTCGGCCAGCAGTTGCGGCTGCGCCGCAGCCAGACGAAACACCGGGTGGATCATGTGCGCGGGCCCCGGCGTTCAGCGGCTTGGGCCGCTGTGCTTGCTCAGCAGAGCCACCAGGCCCATGAGGGCAGCACCCACGGCCGCAGCCATCAGCACCGACTTGATCGGTTCGTGCTGGATGTAGTTGGCGGTGCTGTCCTTGGCGTGCAGCGAACGCTCGCGCAACTGGCCTGCGCTGTCGCGCATGGCGTCCATACCCCGGTGGGCCATGGACTCGGTGTCGTGCGCAAACTGCTTGAGCGCAGCGCCGGTGTGTGCGCGGGCGTCTTCCAAGCTGTCCAGGCCTTGCTGGGCTGCACGCTCGGTGCTGTGGGCCACCGAACGGGCCAGGGCAGTGGCGTCGTCGCTCAGATTTTGGATGGAGTTGCTCATCGAAGGCTTTCTAAAAAGGGGGAAAGTTGTGGCGCTGCGCGGCAGCGCCACGGGCTGTTATTTCTTCTGGTCCACTTGGTTGCCAATGAGGCCGCCAATGGCCGCACCACCCAGGGTGCCCAGGGTGCTGCCACCGGTCAGCACGGCGCCGCCAACAGCGCCCGCGCCCGCGCCAAT
Organism: Hydrogenophaga sp.; assembly: GCA_030684755.1. Taxonomy (GTDB): domain Bacteria; phylum Pseudomonadota; class Gammaproteobacteria; order Burkholderiales; family Burkholderiaceae_C; genus Hydrogenophaga. The sequence continues at coordinate 2,718 of JAUXXN010000163.1, read as the reverse complement.
GGCCGTGTTCTGGTCTTGGCGCGACATGTTGCTACAGGCACCCAAGCCAGCGGCCAGGGTGAGTGCAGCGGCCAGTGCAAGGCTGCGTTGCAGCCGTTGTGTGTGCGTGTTCATGGGGAATCCTTATTTCAGACGCATGTCGTTCTTGACCGAACGCACGCCGCTCACGGCCTGCGTCACAGACACGGCCTTGTTGATGTCGGCTTGGCTGTTCACGAAGCCGCTCAGCTGCACGGCGCCTTTGAAGGTTTCAACGTTGATTTCGGCCGACTTCAGGGTGGCGTCGTTGAAGATGGCGGCTTTCACCTTGGCGGTGATGGCGGTGTCGTCCATGTACTGGCCGGTGCTCTCTTGCGTGGCGGTGGCGGCGCAGCCACCCAGCGTGGTGAAGGCGGCGGCGGCGAGCAAGAGAATGGAGAAACGGTGGTTGATGCGCATGGTGAACTTTCTTGGAGGGTTGAACGAATGGGGTGCCCCAGAGCACCGCCACATGGCTAACCGGTTCAGTTCCCAGCGCCAATGCTCGAACATTAGGGCTTGGGGCGCACAGCGTCTGTGCGCTGTCGCACGCTGTTTAAACCAACTGCGCTTCCAGCGTTTGCACCTGCTGGCGCAGCGCGGCGTTTTCGGCCTGCAACGCGGCCACTTGGCGTTGCAGCGCCTGCACCAGGTCGGGGGCGTCGGCATCCACCGGGGCTGCGGTTTCGGGAGCGGCTTCTTCGCGCGGTTTGCGCTTGGACTCGCGCACGCGCTTGGCGGCCAGCTTCAGCTCGTCTTTGCCCGCGTTGGCCGCTGCCACCTGTTCTTCGGCGGGCAAACTGGCCACGGCGGCAGCGGTGTTGAGCGAAATGGTGCCCGACTTCACCGCCGCCACCACCTCGGGCGCGGCCTGCTTCTGGATTTTTTCAATCGCCACCACCTGGCTGCTGCTGAGCCGGGCGGCGCGGGCAATGGCCTCGCGGCTTTTGAGCGCATCGGGCTGGTACACGCTGGGCGCGGCTTCGGTGGGCGCTGTGTCGGCGGCCAATGCGCTGTCGGGTTGCTCGGCGCTGGTGGCGGCCTGGGCGCGCCCGCGCCGCTCGGCCATGATCTCGCGCTGTCGCAAGGCCAGCACGCCGCGCTGAAAGTCCGACACGCTGCGCCGCCCCAGGTGCTGGCCAATCATCCACAGGTGCACATCGTCCATGGAATGAAACCGCGTGTTTTGCACGGTCTGAAACGGCAGCCCGTGTTGCTGGCAAATGCGGTAGCGGTTGTGGCCGTCCACCAGCGTGTCGCCCCACAACACCAGTGCGTCACGACAGCCCTCGGCCAAGAGGCTGCGCTCCAGCGCCTCGTATTCCTCCGGGGTCAATGGGTCGATATAGGCTTTAAGTTCTTCGTTAACAACAATCTGCATGGGTGGGTGGCTCAGGGTGCGGGAAAGGGGAGACATTCTAGGGGCGGGCGACAATGCCCCTGCGCCAGCAGACGGACCCCCTTGTATCCCCACTTTTTCACGCCATGAGCCGCATCACGTTTGAACTCCCCGAGCACTTTGTCTTCGCCACCGACATGCAGGTCTACATCAGCCACGTGAACCAAGGCGGCCACCTGGACAACGCACAGCTGCTCACGCTGGTGTCGGAAGCGCGGGTGCGGTTTTTCCGCTGGCTGGGCTACACCGAGGGCAACGTGGCCGGGCGACCCATTGTGGTGGGCGACATCGTGGCGCAATACAAATCCGAAGCGTTTCACGGCGAAAGCCTGTGCGTGGACATGGTGCCCGCCGACTTCAACCGCTACGGTTTCGACCTGGTGTTTCGCATGTCAGAAAGCGGAAAGGGCCGCGAGGTGGCGCGCGGCAAGGTGGGCGTGGTGTTTGTCGGCAAAGCCGACCGCAAAGTGGCCCTGGTGCCCGAGGCTTTCCGGGAGCGGCTGAGCGAAGCCACGGGGCGTGAGCGGCGGGCGGGATTTCAAGCTGACCGCCCTGCGCTGGCCTGAAAAAAACATGGCAGTTTGACGATTGAAACCAGCAGGCCACCGAGGTGGTTTGGCACCTGAAAACTCGCTTGCCACAAGGTAGGATGCCGCACCGATATCGGAAGCGAACCCTGCGTGTTCTTTCAGCCGCCCTGTGCTGTACCGCAGACGTCTCCCCCGTTTGTTCCTGCCTTGCCGGCAGTCATTTAAAAGAATTCTGGAATGCCAACACTGAACTGGGTAGGAAAAGACAAGGTCGTCAACCACCATCTGGATGTGCCGTTCCGGGTGCTCAACAAGGTGTCCAGCTTCCGGGCGCCGGAAGGCGCACCGGCCAACAGCACCGACAACCGCATCATCCACGGCGACAACCTGGAGGCCTTGAAAAGCCTGTTGCCCGAGTTCGAGGGAAAAGTGAAATGCATCTACATTGACCCACCCTACAACACCGGCAACGAGGGCTGGGTTTACAACGATGCGGTGAATGATCCGAAGATCAAGCGCTGGCTGGCGAAGGTGGTGGGCAAGGAGGGCGAGGATCTTTCGCGGCACGACAAGTGGCTTTGCATGATGTATCCACGTCTAAAACTGTTGCACCGGCTGTTGTCGCGGGACGGCGTACTCTGGGTCACTCTCGACGACTCTGAAGGTCAATACTTCAAGTTGCTTGCAGACGAAATTTTCGGACGCGGCAACTTTATTGCGACGTTCTGCTGGCAAAAAACGCTGACCCGCAGAAACGATGCGAAGTTGGTT
>JAUXXN010000161.1 GCA_030684755.1 Hydrogenophaga sp. | reverse complement strand
AATTGCCGTTCTTGAGGCTCAAAAACTGGGCATTCCACTGGTTGGCGTGGTAGACACGAACCATTCGCCCGTCGGTATCAACTATGTGATTCCCGGCAACGACGACTCGGCACGTGCTGTAGCACTGTATGCCCGCGGCATTGCTGATGCCATTATCGAAGGGCGCAACAGCGCCGTTAACGAGATGGTCAAAACGGTGGTCGCAGAAGGCAACGACGAATTCGTGGAAGTCAAGGAAGACGCGGCCGCCTAATTGCTGCTCTTTCAAGAAAGAGGGGCTCATGTGGCCCCTTTTTCACAAGTCAACTGAATCAATTGAACGATACGCGTTGCCTGTTGAGGCGATGTGATCAACGGAGTACTGAAAAATGGCAATTACTGCAAGCATGGTCGCTGAACTGCGCGCAAAGACCGATGCGCCCATGATGGAGTGCAAAAAAGCGCTGACCGAAGCCGAGGGCGACATGGCCAAGGCAGAAGAGTTGCTGCGTGTCAAGCTCGGCACCAAGGCTGGTAAGGCTGCCAGCCGCGTGACTGCTGAAGGCGTTGTCACCAGCTTCATCGAAGGCACCACGGGTGCCATGGTCGAAGTGAATTGCGAAACCGACTTTGTGACCAAGAACGACAGCTTCTTGGCCCTGGCCAATGCGGCTGCCCGATTGATTGCTGAGAACAATCCTGCAGATCTGTCCGCTTTGGGTGAACTGCCTTACAGCCAAGATGGCTTTGGCCCAACCCTGGAAGAAGTGCGCAAGGGCTTGATTGGCAAGATCGGCGAGAATATGAGCTTCCGCCGTTTCAAGCGCTACAGTGGCGCTGGCAAAGTGGCAGGCTACCTGCACGGCACCCGCATTGGCGTGCTGGTGGAGTTTGACGGTGAAGATGTGTCGGCCAAGGATACAGCCATGCATATCGCAGCCATGAAGCCGGTGGCGCTGACCAGCGCGGATGTGCCTGCGGAATTCATCGAGCGTGAGCGCTCGGTGGCCACGGCCAAGGCCGACGAAGCCAACAAAGAGTTGTTGGCTGCTGGCAAGTCGGTGCAAAGTGACGAGATCGTCGCTAAGCGCATTGATGGTGCTGTGCAGAAATACCTGAAAGAAGTTTCCTTGTTCAACCAGCCTTTCGTGAAAAACGACAAGCAAACGGTTGAGCAGATGCTCAAGGCGGCCAGCACCACTGTCAAAGGGTTCACCCTGTACGTGGTAGGTGAAGGCATCGAGAAGAAGGTGGATGACTTTGCAGCCGAAGTTGCAGCTCAAGTGGCCGCTGCCAAAGGTGCATGATCCCCGGTAGGGCTTGACCCGTGCCCCTGCTGACACAACACAACGGGCCGTAAGGCCCGTTGTGTTGTGGGGTATTCAATCAAGGGTGGCATGAACGTCTGTCGTGCCAAACTGCTGCATGGCTCGCTACACTTGACAGCTGAAAGTTATATTTTTGTATTTGAGAAAGTTTTCCATGCCAGCCTATAAACGGATTTTGCTGAAATTGTCGGGCGAAGCCCTGATGGGCGATGATGCTTTCGGTATCAACCGGGCCACTATCGCGCGCATGGTGGAAGAAATTGCTGACGTCACCCGTCTGGGTGTTCAAGTCGCCATCGTGATCGGTGGAGGCAACATTTTTCGTGGCGTAGCGGGTGGGTCGGTCGGCATGGACCGTGCCACTGCCGATTACATGGGCATGTTGGCTACGGTGATGAATTCCTTGGCTTTGGCCGACGCGATGGACAAAGCGGGTCTGGTGGCTCGGGTGATGTCCGCCATTTCTATTGAGCAGGTGGTTGAGCCTTACGTGCGACCCAAAGCCTTGCAGTACCTCGAAGAGGGCAAGGTGGTGGTGTTCGCCGCCGGTACCGGCAATCCTTTTTTCACTACCGACACCGCTGCCGCTCTGCGCGGCGCCGAAATCGGCGCTGAGATTGTGCTGAAAGCCACCAAGGTGGATGGCGTGTACAGTGCCGACCCAAACAAAGATCCCTTGGCCACGCGTTATGCCAGTCTTTCATTCGACGAAGCTATGGCGAAAAACCTACAGGTGATGGACGCCACAGCGTTTGCACTCTGTCGCGACCAGAAGCTTCCCGTGAAAGTGTTCTCCATCTTCAAACCCGGCGCCCTGCGAAATGTGGTGTTGGGTGGGGATGAAGGCACGCTGGTTCACGTTTGATTTTCCCAATTACCGCCAACCCAAGACGCAGTGAGGAACATTCATGAGCACCGCCGAGATTCGCCAAACCGCTGAGCACAAGATGCATCAGTCCTTGGAAGCCCTGAAAAACAGCCTGTCCAGAGTCCGCACTGGACGACCCAACCCGCAACTGCTCGACACTGTGCACGTCGACTACTATGGATCCATGCTGCCGCTCTCTCAAGTGGCTAACCTGTCCCTACTGGATGCGCGCACCATTGGTGTGGCTCCTTGGGAAAAAAACATGGGTTCCAAGATTGAAAAGGCCATTCGCGAATCAGACTTGGGACTGAATCCGTCAAGCCACGGTGACATGATTCGTGTTCCCATGCCGCCCATGACCGAAGAGCGCCGCAAAGAGTTGACCAAGGTGGTGCGCAACGACGGTGAAGCCGCCAAGATTGCCATTCGAAACTTGCGACGCGACGCCAATGAGTCGGTCAAAAAGTTGGTCAAAGACAAATTGGCTTCGGAAGACGACGAGCGCCGTTCCCAGGAAGACGTGCAAAAGCTGACCGATCGAATGATCATTGAAGTAGACCGACTGGTTGCGGCCAAAGAGCAGGACATCATGGAGGTCTGATACGCAGGTGGCTTGAACTGATTTTTGTACGACGATTACTTTCCATCCCCATGGCAGAACCCTTCTTGTCTTTTAGTCAAACCCCCAAGGGCATTCCTCGCCATGTGGCGATCGTGATGGACGGCAATGGACGTTGGGCACAGAAGCGCTGGTTGCCACGTGTTGCTGGTCACAAGCGGGGTGTGGATGCGTTGCGGAATACGGTGCAGTGGTGCTTGAATCAGCGCGTTTCTGTACTGACGGTGTTTGCTTTCTCCTCTGAAAATTGGAAGCGGCCTGCCGAAGAAGTCACTGGACTGATGGATCTGTTGGTATTGGCACTTTCGCGTGAAGTACCCAGCCTCAAACAGCATGGTGTTCGCCTGTATTTTCCCGGTAACCGCAGCGAGCTTTCTCCACGGATCGCGCAAGGCCTTGATGCGGCTGAGGCTGATACGTCTGATAACAACCGCCTGGCGCTCAATGTCTGCTTCAACTATGGTGGACGATGGGATATGGTTCAGGCGGCTCGTCAACTTGCTGAGGCCGGGCTTGAAATCACTGAGGAAAGCCTGTCAAATTCCACAGCGCTTTCGCATGTGGGTGACCCCGACCTGTTGATTCGCACTGGTGGCGAGTTACGAATCAGCAATTTTTTACTGTGGCAGTCTGCCTATACCGAGTTGTATTTCACCGATTGTCTTTGGCCCGATTTTGATGAGGCTGAATTGAATAAAGCGGTGTCAGATTATTCGAGCAGACAGCGCAGGTTTGGACAGTTGGTTGAGCATGCTGCATCGGAGCCACGGCATGCTTAAGCAGCGCATTGTTACTGCTCTGCTGATGCTGGCGGTGTTGCTTCCCGCGTTGTTTTACCGATCTATTGAACCCTTTGCCTTGCTGACTTTGCTTTTGATTGTTGCAGCGGGCTGGGAATGGGCACGACTGAACGGTTGTGAATCATCGACGGCACTGGTTCTTGGCGTAGCACTGGGGCTGGTTTTGGCTGCATTCTGGCTCGCAGGAGGCATCTCTTTCTTGTTGCGCCCTTTGTGGTTCGCGGTCGGTTGTTTGTGGGTGGTGCTGGCGCTGGTGATGTTGCGTCGAGGAGTCGTGGGCTGGGCAGGGTGGCCAACTGGGTTGCGCTTGTGGATCGGCTTGTTCTTGATCGCGTGCGCATGGCTGGCTCTTGTTCAGGCGCGTTTGATAGGGCTTGGTTTTTTGCTGTCCATTCTTGTATTGGTCTGGATGGCCGATGTCGCTGCCTATTTCGGCGGTAAGGCTTTGGGGCGCAGAAAGCTAGCACCCACTATCAGTCCTGGTAAAAGCTGGGAAGGTGCTTTAAGTGGTTTGCTAGGTGTGTTTGTACTGGCTGGTGTCTGGCTCTTGGTTGACGCGCAGGGTTTGGGCGACCACAGCAGTCTTTATGCACGGTTGTGGGCGAAAGGTCCAGCGTTGGCTGTGTTATCGCTGTTGTTTCTTGTCTCCATGAGTGTGGTGGGTGATCTGGTGGAGTCTTTGGTCAAACGCAGTGCTGGGGTCAAAGATTCCAGTCAGTTGTTACCGGGCCATGGGGGCGTGCTGGACCGCGTGGACGCTTTGTTACCTGTATTACCGCTGGCGATGATGCTGGTCACGCTCTGACACCATGACCACTGTTCAATCCATCACCATCCTGGGCTCCACCGGCTCTATTGGAACCAGCACGCTGGATGTGCTGGCGCGTCACCCTGAACGCTACAAGGTGTTCGCTCTCACGGCGGCCACCCAAGTCGAGTTGATGCTGGCGCAGTGTCAGCAGTTCTCTCCTCGTTTCGCTGTGATGTCGAGCCCGACACATGCACAGCAACTTC
>JAUXXN010000199.1 GCA_030684755.1 Hydrogenophaga sp. | reverse complement strand
CCCGGCGCTGTGGGTGTGTTCGTCGCGGATGAAGCGCATCAGCTGCGTGGTGGCGTCTTTCTTTTCCACCAATTGGTAGCGGATGTTGGGCCGGTCGAAACTGCTGATGAAGGTGCGCGCCTGTTGCAGTTGCAGCCGCTCGACGATGTCGGCGCGGGTCAGGTCGTCGGCGGTGGCGGTGAGGGCCACGCGGGGCACACCGGGGTAGCGCTCGTGCAACACCGCCAGCGCGCGGTATTCGGGCCTGAAGTCGTGGCCCCACTGGCTCACGCAGTGCGCCTCGTCAATGGCAAACAGGCTGAGCTTGCCGCGCTGGTGCAGCGCATCCATCAGCGCCAGAAAACGCGGCGTGGTCAGGCGCTCGGGGGCTGCGTAGATCAGCGTCAGTTCGCCGCGCAGCAGTTGTTTTTCGGTTTGCTGGGCTTCTTCGCTGGTGAGGCTGGAATTGAGGAAGGCACCGGCCACGCCAGCCTCAATCAACGCGCCCACCTGGTCGTGCATGAGCGCTATCAGCGGTGACACCACCACCGTGAGCCCGTGCCCAGCCTGTTCGCGCACGATGGCGGGCACTTGGTAACACAGGCTTTTGCCGCCGCCTGTGGGCATGAGCACCAACGCGTCGCCACCCGCGCTGACATGGCCCACGATGTCGGCCTGCGGGCCACGGAAGGCGTCGTAGCCGAACACCGATTGCAGCACGCCCAGGCAGTCGGCCTGCGTGTCGGTCGATAGGTCCATCATGCGCAAGCCACCGGTGCTGGGGTGTGGTGCGCGCGGGCGGTCAGACAAACGCCCACGAAACAGATCACATTTGTTCCCACGGCAAGCCCTCAAAACGCCAGCCGTTGAGGCTGGAGCGTTTGAACGCGTCGTTCAACTCGCCCTCAAATCCGTGCAGCACATGCGCCACGTTGGCAAAACCAGCGGCTTCCAGCGCGGCGCCCGCGTCCAGCGTGCGCTTGCCGCTGCGGCAGATCAGCAGCACCGGGCGGGCTTTGTCGCCCACTTCCTTTTCCACCGCCTCGGCAAATCGCTGCGGGTTGGGCGTGAGGTCGGGGTATTCGTACCAGGGGATGTTTTCCACGCCGGGCGGGCGCCCCACGTAGAGCGACTCGATCTCCATGCGCACATCAACAAAAAGGGGGCCTTCCAGCCCGGCGGCTTCGCAGCGAGCCTGCTCGGCCTGCAGCCAGGCCCATGCATCCTTGGGAGACAGGTTTTTCATGGCCGCTATTGTCGGGCATCTGTAGATGGGTCTCTCTACGCGGACTACCCGCCAGCCGATACGCTGTGCGGCCTGCGCTACGCGCCTCACCGTTGCCTTAACTTTTACCCATGACCTCCCCATCCACCGCATTTTTTCCGCACCTGCTGGCCCCGCTGGACCTGGGGTTCACCACCCTGAAAAACCGCGTGCTCATGGGTTCTATGCACACCGGCCTGGAAGAGGGGCGCGACCTGTCCAAACTGGCCGCCTATTTCCGCGAGCGGGCCGAAGGCGGTGTGGGCCTGATGGTGACGGGCGGTTTTTCGCCCAACATCGTGGGCTGGACCAAGCCCTTCGCAGGCACGCTATCCACCTCGGGCGCAGCCCGGCGTCACCGGGTGGTGACCGACGCGGTGCACCAGGCCGGCGGCAAGATTGCGCTGCAGATTTTGCACACCGGGCGCTACGGCTACCACCCGCTGGCGGTGGCGCCGTCGCGGCTGAAGTCGCCCATTTCGCCGTTCACACCGTTTGCGCTCACCGCTCGCGGGGTCGAGCGGCAGATTCGTGCTTTTGTGAACTGTGCGGCCAAGGCGCGTGAAGCGGGTTACGACGGTGTGGAAATCATGGGCTCTGAGGGCTACTTCATCAACCAGTTCCTGAGCCAGGCCACCAACCAGCGCGGCGACGCCTGGGGTGGCGACTACAGCAACCGCATGCGTTTGCCGCTGGAGATCGTGGCGCGCACCCGCGAAGCGGTGGGCCACGACTTCATCCTCATTTACCGCCTGTCCATGATCGACCTGGTGCCCGGTGGCAGTTCGTGGGACGAGGTGGTGCAACTGGGCACCGCCGTGGCCCGGGGCGGCGCCAGCCTCATCAACACCGGCATTGGCTGGCACGAGGCGCGCATTCCCACCATCGCCACCAGCGTGCCGCGCGCGGCTTTTGCCTGGGTCACCCAGAAGATGAAGGCGGAGTTTGCCGCTGCGGGCATCACCACGCCGCTGGTCGCCAGCAACCGCATCAACACGCCCGAGGTGGCCGAGCAACTGCTGGCTGACGGGGCGGCCGACATGGTGTCCATGGCCCGCCCGCTGCTGGCCGACGCCGACTTCGTCAACAAGGCCGCACGCGGCCAGAGCGATCTGATCAACACCTGCATCGCCTGCAACCAGGCCTGCCTGGACCATGTGTTCCAGAACAAAACCGCCAGTTGCTTGGTGAACCCGCGCGCCTGCCGCGAGACCGAACTGGTGTACCGGCCCACCACCCAGGCCAAGCGCATTGCCGTGGTGGGCGCCGGCCCGGCCGGCCTCACCGCCGCCACGCTGCTGGCCGAGCGCGGCCACACGGTGCAGTTGTTCGACGCGGCCAGCGAGATCGGCGGCCAGCTCAACATGGCCAAGCAGGTACCGGGCAAGGAAGAGTTTCACGAAATGCTGCGCTACCTGCGCCGCCGGGTGGACACCACCGGCGTGCAGCTGCACCTGGGGCGCACGGTGCAGGCGGGCGATTTGACCGGTTTTGACGAGGTGATCGTGGCCACCGGCGTGAGCCCGCGCGACCCGAAGATTCCGGGGCAAGACCACCCCAAGGTGCTGAGCTACATCGAGGTGCTGCGCGAGCACAAGCCCGTGGGCCAGCGCGTGGCCGTCATTGGCGCGGGCGGCATTGGGTTTGACGTGGCCGAATACCTGGTGCACAGCGGCACCTCCACCACGCTGGACCTGCTCGCCTGGCAAGCCGAATGGGGCGTGGCCGACCCGGCGCTGGCGGTGGGCGGGCTGGCCACCACGAAGCCGCAGGTGTCGGCCCCGGCGCGCCAAGTCACGCTGTTGCAGCGCAAGGCGGGCAAGCTCGGCGCGGGGTTGGGCAAAACCACCGGCTGGATCCACCGCACCGCGCTGAAACACAAACATGTGGAGATGATCGGCGGCGTGAACTACGAACGCATCACCGACGAAGGCCTGTGGGTGTCCCACGGCGAGAAGCGCCAAGACCCCACCTGCATTCCTTGCGACACCGTGGTCCTGTGCGCCGGTCAGCTGCCGTTTCGCCCGCTGGCCGACGCGCTGGCGGCGCTGGGCAAGACCGCACACGTCATCGGCGGCGCGCTGGAAGCCGGTGAACTGGATGCCAAACGCGCCATCGACCAGGCGGCGCGGCTGGCGGCTGCGTTGTAGGCCTGTGGGGGTTTCACCGGCTCCCTACAATCCTGCCCATGAACGCTCAGACCTACACCCGCGCCCAGGCACTGCCTGACATCCTCTCGCAACGCATCGCCATCCTCGACGGCGCCATGGGCACCATGATCCAGCGCTTCAAGCTGGGCGAAGCGCAGTACCGGGGTGAGCGTTTTAAAGACTTTCACAAAGATGTGAAAGGCAACAACGAACTGCTGAGCCTGACCCGCCCCGACGTGATCCGCGACATCCACGAAGGCTACCTAGCCGCTGGTGCCGACCTGATCGAGACCAACACCTTCGGCGCCACCACGATCGCGCAAGAAGACTACGACATGGCCGGTTTGGCGCGCGAGATGAACCTGGCGTCGGCCCGCATCGCCCGCGAAGCCTGCGACAAATATTCCACGCCCGACAAGCCCCGCTTCGTCGCCGGCGCCCTGGGCCCCACGCCCAAGACCGCCAGCATCAGCCCCGACGTGAACGACGCTGGCGCCCGCAACGTGACCTTCGAGCAATTGCGCGCCGCCTATTACGAACAGGTGGAAGCGTTGGTGGAAGGCGGGTCCGACGTGCTGTTGGTCGAAACCATTTTCGACACCCTCAACGCCAAGGCTGCGCTGTTCGCCATTGACGAGTATTTCGAGGCCAGCGGCGAACGCCTGCCGGTGATCATCAGCGGTACCGTCACCGACGCTTCAGGCCGCATCTTGAGCGGCCAGACCGTCACCGCCTTCTGGGCCAGCGTGCGCCACATCCAGCCGCTGGCCGTGGGCCTGAACTGCGCGCTCGGCGCCACGCTGATGCGCCCCTACATCCAGGAACTGGCCAAGGTCGCGGGCGACACCTTCATCAGCTGCTACCCCAACGCCGGCCTGCCCAACCCCATGAGCGACACCGGCTTCGACGAAACGCCCGAGGTGACCAGCCGCCTGCTGCGCGAGTTCGCCGCCGAGGGCCTGGTGAACATCGTGGGTGGCTGCTGCGGCACGACGCCGCAGCATATCGGCGCAATCCATGACGCGGTGTCGAGCCAGGCGCCGCGGGCGGTGGGGAGGACGGCGGGGTTTTACAAGGAAGAAACGGAGCCTGTGGCGAATTGAAAAACCCGCTCTGCGGCGGGTTTCGTTCGTTCATCTGGCGGAGGCTTACGGTTTGGTTCCCACAAAAAGGATGCCGTCCGTGCGTGTGGAGTTGGGTGCGGCTGCATACAAACGCTTCGCGGTTGCATTGAATCCAGCGACACCCGAGAAGGTTTGGCCAGCAAACAGGCATGGAGCGGGTCCAAAGGACAGAGTGAAGCTGTAGGCATTGACATCTGTTCTGGCGGTCACGGTTCCACTGACCTTGCACCCACTGGTGCCCGTTCCACTCAGAGCCCCAGTAGATGCCACGACCAGCGTTGCGGATTCTGAACCTGCCGAGGTCACAACTTGGCCGGTATAGGTGCCCTGAACGGTGGGCAGGGCGGCTGGTGTATCCGACACTGGGTCATACGTGCTGGTGAAGGAGTTGGCGCCGCTCGAGTACGAAATCGAGCCAGTGAATGACTGCTTCGTGACGACGTTTGCAGACAGAGTGGCCGGCAAGACGCTGGCACTTTCAAGATTGAAATCTCGGGCATTGTTCGATGAAAAAGTACTGCCACTCATTGCGCCCGTGCCTTGCACCACCCCAGCGATGATCGAAGGAATTCCGATCATCGAATAGAGCACGTAGTGGGTCCCATCACCAAGAACCACGCCCGTTAATGCGCGATTGGTGTTCGTGGTTCCAGTCCAGAGGCCTGTAGGACTTGCTGTGGGTGCGCTGACAGTGGTGGTGCTGTCGTCTCCACCACCGCAAGCAGCGAGTACAGCCGATGCGGCGATCGCCGCCATGCGCGTCTTCATGGTATTCATGTCTT
>JAUXXN010000198.1 GCA_030684755.1 Hydrogenophaga sp. | reverse complement strand
CGTGCTGGCCGACGCGATCAAGCGGGTGGGTTGAGGTTTGCGCGGAGCGTGGGGCGTTTGAAGGGGCTGAGCTGAGCGGCTGCGCGCCCTGTGCCTCAGCGCCCCATCTGCTTCTTCAGCACCGCGCAATGGTCGGTGGGTGGACCGGGTGGGGTTGTCCACACCGTGTCGGCTGGGTTGTTCGACGGTGTCGCTTGGGTGGACCCCGCTTGCACCATCACCACATGGTGTGGCAAGCCTGCGGGCAGGTGCTGGGGCACGCCCAAGTCGCGCCGCACATGGCCGTTGCCGGCTACCAGTAGCACCGTTTGCCCGGGTCGCAACGCGGCCACCGCCACCTCGGCCAAGGTGCGGTCGCGGGCGATTTGAATGCGGGTCATGGGTTCGATTTGCCCTTCGGGCAACAAGCCGCAGTGGCCTTCGCGGATGTGGGTTTGCTGTTGCGCCAGTGCCTCAGGAGGCAACTGTTGGTCCAACTCGGTGTTGCCCATGGCGGCGCGCATTTGGGTGCGCGGCAGGTTGCCGCCCAGCACAGGCACGCCCGCCGCTACCGCCGCCATCACCACCGGGCCGTACACCACCCATGGCCAGCCGCTGTGGGCTTCGTCGGTCCACTTCAAGGCTTGGCGTACCTCGGTTTCGCTGGCGCTGCGCGGCAGGCCGGTGGTTTGTTGGCCTTGTTCGGCCATTTCCAGCACCAGCGCCGCCAGTTGGCCGCGCTGGCTCAGCGTTTGCACCGTGGCGCGTTGCATCGCTTGGTGTTCGGGCGCGTCGTGCTGTTCGCCCAGCAGCACCAAGGGGGATGCGGGCAGTTGTCGCGCCTGAACCAGCAGGGCCGCTTGGGCTTGGCTTGGCGGTGTGGTGCTGCCGCAAGCGGCCAGCGTGGCGCAGAGCGCGGCGGCCGTGGCGGTGATTTGTGTGGCCCGACGGCCCCAGGTGACAGCGCTTCGACAGTTCATGCGAGGATACTACGCGGCCCGCCGCGTGTCGCGGTGGATCGCCACAGAAACCCGAGTGCTGTCCTTGCTTCCCCAACCCCCTACGGCCTGGCGCCGCGTGGCCCTGACGTTGTTGCTGGCCTATGTGGCGGCGCGTCTGTGTGTCTGGCTGCAAACTCCCATTCCCTGGATGATTGGCCCACTGCTGGCCACGTCGCTGGTATCGGTGTTGGGCGCGCGCACCGAAAGTTGGGTGCCGTTTCGCAACGCCGGGCAGTGGGTGATTGGGGCGGCGCTGGGGCTGTATTTCACGCCGCAGGTGGGCGCTCTGATTGTCGGTTTGTGGTGGGCCATTGCCCTGGGCGTTGCCTGGGCTTTGGCGCTGGGGCTGGGTTTTGGCGCTTGGCTGCGCCACCACCACGCAGCCCATTTGCCCGCGCTGAGCCCGGCGCAGCTGCGCAGCACCACCTACTTTGCCAGCGCCATCGGCGGCGCTTCGGAGATGACGCTGATCGCCGAGCGCCACGGTGCCCGCACCGATTTGGTGGCCGCAGCCCACAGCCTGCGGGTGCTGATGGTCACGCTGATGGTGCCGTTTGCCTTGCAGTTTTGGTGCGTGCAAGGCATAGACCGCTTGCCTGACGCGCTGAGCGCGGTGCAGCCCGAGGGACTGGTTTGGCTGGCGGGGCTGACGCTGCTGGGCGCTGGGCTCATGCGTCGCTTGGGCCGCGCCAACCCGTGGTTCATGGGCGCTTTGCTGGTCAGCATGGGGCTGACCTTGTCGGGCGTGGTGTGGTCGGCCATTCCGACCGGCTTGATCAACGCAGCGCAGTTGGTGATTGGGGTGAGTTTGGGGGTGCGCTTCACACCGGCTTTTGTCCACACCGCGCCGCGCTGGATGGCTTCGGTGGCGCTGGCCAGCGTGGTCATTATGGTGTTGTGCGCCGCCTTTGCTTGGGTGCTGGCCGCCGTGACCGGCTGGCATCCGGCCACCTTGGTTTTGGGCACCTCGCCCGGCGGCATTGCCGAGATGGCCATCACTGCCAAGGTGTTGCAGCTGGGGGTGCCGGTGGTCACGGCTTTTCAGGTGTGTCGCTTGGTGGCGGTGCTGGTGCTGGCCGAGCCGGTGTTTCGCTGGTGGAATGCGCGGCAGACGTAAAAAAACCCGGGGGTGAGCCGGGCTTTTGGGTGGGTTGTGGGGTTGGGCCGTTGTGGGCTTCAGTGCATCACCACCGGCATTTGGGCCAGACCGGCGTAGCCCTCCAACGTGTCTTCCACCTCTTCTTGCGATGGGGTGTTGTGTTGCCAAGCGGTGATCTGGAGCTGGAACATTTCGGCCCATGAGCCGTCTAGGTACACCTCTTTGCCCGATCGTTTGTCCACAATTTCAAAGCCGTGGCGGGGGATTTGGGGGCCGTCGGCAATGATGTTGCTGCCCTCGGTGGGCGCGTTGGCCAAGATGTGGACCACGGCAAAGGCATCCGAGTCGTAAAGCGTGTGCATGACTGAAATATCCTTCCAAAAGAGAAAAAACGGGTGCGCCTGTTGAGCTTATAGCGGCAATGGCCGCCGCCTGTGCGTTCAGATGTTGTTTTAGGTGGATACGTTCAGCCTTGTTTCAAGGGCCGTGGTGTTTTGGGCACAGACCGGCGCGGTTTCAGGGCATTTGGCTGAGTTGCTGGTCCACGCTGTCGCCGTTGTCTTGGGTGATGCGGATGCGCACCGGCAAGTGGCCCAGTTCTGGGGCGAACCAGATATCGATCAGGCTGTCTCGCGGTTCTCGCGGTTCTCGCACCAGTCGGCGTGTGCGCAGGGCGCCTGCGGGCAATGCCAATGTCTCTTCTTCGGCCACCCGAAAGCGCCAGATTTCGGCGTCGCTGGTGCCGGCCACTTGCAGGCTGATGACGTGACCCACCGGGTAGGCGCTGGGTTGGGCTTGCAGCAGCCCCGCGAGTTGCATGAACAGGCTGAGCCGGTCTTGGGCGCCCGGTTGTAGGCTGGCGTCGGGCCGGTTGTTGCTGAAGCGGATGGTTTTTTGCGTGTGGTCAAAATGGGCTGCGCGTTCGCTGCGGCTTTTGTCTGAAAAGCGTTTGGGCAGCAGTCCTGTGCCGTCCACCCGCCCAGCGCTGGTTTGCACGCGGCTGCCAAGCAGCGGCAAGCGTACCTCCATGCGGGCGCTGTACTGTCCGTCTGCCAAGTTCCAGGCCAGCGTGCCCCGGGCGCTGTAGTTCAGGCCTTTGACGTTGCCGATAACGTCGTAAGCCAGTTGAGTGCTGTCGGGTGGCCATGCTGGTGGACTGGGCTCGCTGTGCTGCGGCTGTACTGGGGCTGGCGGCGGCTCGCTGGTGGTGGCTTCGGGTGTTGCCAGCGCCGCTGTTGGCGACAGGCTTTCTTCGGGGCTGAGCGGGGTTGCAGTCGTTTCAGCGGTGTCTGCTGCTTCTGCTGCTTCTGCGGGGGGTGGTTCGGCGAGAGTCTCTGGAGGGACAATCCATTGGGCGCTTTCAGCGTGTTGGGGCGCAGGGCTCGGCGCGATGGGCTTTACCGATGTGCTGGATTTTGGCGGTGCAACCCTCGCCACCGGCGGTGGTGCTGGCAACGGTGCTGGCGCAGGCGCTGCCTCAACGATCCATCGCACGGTGCTGGTGGTGGCTCGGGGTGGCTGGACCAGCTGTGCTGGCGGTGCGGCGTCCTCCATACGGTGCGGCTCGGTGGTGGTTGCGGCGGTCGTGGTGGTTGCACTGGGGATGGGTGATACAGCCAGGCCGCTCGGGCTGCCCAGCAGCAGCATCAGGTGCAGCCAGAGCACCGCCATGCCCAGCAGGGCCAGGGTGATCCAGCGCGGTGTGTCGTGTGTGCGCTCAGGCCGTTGGCTCATGGGGGCTTATGCGGGGGATAGGTGTCCCAGGTCGGCGCTGAGCTGGCGTGCGCAGCGAAGCAAAGCCGCAGCGGGAGCACCTTTCCATTGGGTGTCAAGTGTGGCCACCGAACCCAGCACCACCAGGCCCAGGGACAGACGGCCTTGGGCGTCGAACACCGGGGCACAAAATCCGCCCACGCCGGGCACCAAACTGTGTACCACGCGCGCCAAGCCATGCTGGCGGGTTTCATTCAATATGTCTTGCACAGCCTGCGTGGTTTGGGGCACGTCCAGCAATGGCATGGCATGGTTGGGCAGCTTCTTCAGCCGGGCCAGTTCGTCGCGGATCATGGGTGCAATGCGCTCGGCGTCGCGCCCTTCGGTGCCCATGAAGGTGGCAAAGCAGCGACCAGTGGCCGAGGTCAGCAGCGGCATCACGTCGCCCAGGCGCAGCGTCACCGGCACGGTTTGTGGCGCTTCGGCCCAGTGCACCATGGTAGGTCCCTGGTTGCCCCACACCGCAATGGCCAGCGTGTGGCCGGTTTCCAGCAGCAGCGCGGGCACACGCTCGCGGGCCAGTTTCACGGCGTCTATGCGGCTCAGGCTGGCCAGGCCCAGGCGCAGCGCAGCGGGGCCCAGGTCGTATCGGGTGCTAACCGGGTCTTGCATCACCAGGCCCATGCGCTGAAAGCTCACTAGGTAACGGTGTGCCTTGGCGGCACTCATGCCGGCGGCAGCGGCCAGGTCGCGCAGCATCAGCGCACCGGGCGCGCGGGACAGCGCATTGAGCAACTCAAACCCCACCTCCACCGACTGGATACCGGCCCGCAGGTGCTCGCCATCGTCCGGGCTGTCGGCGGCCGCCATGGTCTTGGAGGGAAGGTTGGCGTCGGAGGGCAGGGCTGCGGGCATGGTGGGTGGAGAACAGTCAACGGGGTGGGGCAGTGGTTTGGTCTAGAATTCCAACTTTTACGGATAGGTTAATTTATTTCACTATTCGTAATTTTTGCGTGACGACGCGCCATGGATTGCGGTCGCATCCGCCGCACCCAGTGGGTGCGGCCAACCAGGTTGCCATCATGGCATTTCATTGAATCAGAAGCAGGAGACATGCATGAAACTCGCCACATACAAAGACGGCTCGCGCGACGGACAACTGGTGGTGGTTTCCCGCGACCTTTCGACCGCGCATTATGCGACCGGCATCGCCCACAAGCTCCAGCAGGCGCTGGACGATTGGAATTTCATCAGCCCGCAGTTGCACGACCTGTACCTGACGCTCAACCAGGGCAAGGCGCGCCACGCGTTTCCGTTTGATCCGGCCATGTGCATGGCGCCGCTGCCCCGCGCCTACCAGTGGGCCGACGGTTCGGCTTACATCAACCATGTGGAGCTGGTGCGGGCGGCCCGCAACAGCGAGGTACCCGCGTCGTTCTATTCAGACCCGTTGATGTACCAAGGCGGCAGCGACGACTTCATTGGCCCCTGCGACGACGTGGTGGTGCCCAGCGAAGACTTCGGCATCGACTTCGAGGCCGAAATTGCGGTGGTGACGGGCGATGTGCCCATGGGCGCCACGCCGGCCCAGGCGCTGAACGGCATTCGCCTGCTGATGCTGGTGAACGACGTGTCGCTGCGCAACCTGATACCGGCTGAGTTGGCCAAAGGCTTTGGCTTCTTCCAGAGCAAGCCGGCCAGCGCCTTCAGCCCGGTGGCGGTCACGCCCGACGAACTGGGCGATGCCTGGCAGGGCGGGCGCGTGCACCTCACGCTGCAAAGCACCTGGAACGGCCGCAAGGTGGGCATGTGCGAAGCTGGCCCCGAAATGACCTTCCATTTTGGCCAACTCATTGCCCACATCACCAAGACGCGCAGCGTGCGCGCTGGCTCCATCGTGGGCAGTGGCACGGTGAGCAACAAGGCGGTTGAGGTGGATGGCCGCAAAGAGTGGCCCAAGGGCTACAGCTGCATTGCTGAAAAGCGCGCCATTGAAACCATTCTGGATGGTCAGCCGTCCACCGCGTTCATGAAGTTCGGCGACACCATCCGCATTGAGATGAAGGGCAAGGACGGGCAGACCATCTTTGGCGCCATCGACCAAACCATCGCGCCGCTGGAGGCTTGAACGGCAGGTACATCTCTTTGTCCGCCGACCCAGCCCTGTGCTGGCGCGGTGGATCTGGATGGACTACCGTTCAACGGTGACGAACTGCGACAGATGCCGCGAAATCCCAAGTGTTTTTAAAATAAGTATTTCTTTATATTTAAACTCTTGAAATTACTTATGAATAACCTGCATTTTTCTGCGAAGCTTTTCACCCAGCATCTGGTGTTGCTGGCCTTGCTGGGGGCTTCCTGGGCGGCACAGGCACAGACCCGGGTGCTCATCAACCCCGGTGACCAAGGAGAACAATCCCGTTTTGCGGTGTACAACGCGTGGAAAGGTGCGGTTGAACAAGCGCTGCGCAAGGCCGCCCCAGGCAGCACCACGACCGCCGTGTTGTCCACCGACGCCACCGCCGACTTGCAGACCACCCGCTCCCGCATCCACGATGTGTTCGTGGCCCCGGCGCATGTGGTGGGCAGTGCGGTGCGTTACGGCTACGCCCCCGTGCTTGGTCTGGAGCGCTCGGTGCAAGCGGTGCTGGTGGCACCTGCCGAAGGGGGGATCACCAGCCTGGCCCAGGCCCAAGGCAAGCGCCTGGGGCTGCCCCTGCAAGACAGTGTGGTGACGTACCTGCTTCGGGGCGAGATCAACGCCGCCAACACCACCATCAAACGCCATTTCGGCCCCTTGTTTCAAACCCGCTACCAGGACGCCCTGTTGCCCTGCCTGCAGCTGCGCCGTTGTGATGTGGTGGCGGTGGAGCGGGCGGTGTTTGACCGCTGGGTCGCTGCCGGTGAAAAACTGCGCGTGATCATGGAAACCCGCAGCGCGCCCGGTCTGAGTGTGGCCGTGCGAGAGGACAGCAAGGTCAACGCCGACGCCTTTCGCGCCGCCCTGATCGAGTCCTTGGTGGCGGGTGCCGTGTTGAGCGATGGGTCGAAAACGGTCGTGCTCAAGGGCGATGATTTCAACTACGTCTCTACCTTGGGTTACTTCACGCCTCGCAGCCTGGGTGGCGCGCAGGTGGTGGAAGCGGAGGCTGTGGCACAGCTGCTGCAACGCGGCGCGCGCTACATCGACACCCGCACCGACGTTGAATTCAAAGCCGGTCATGTGCCCGGCGCCAAACTGGTGCCGTATGTGGAAAAAAGCGCCAAAGATGCCGACTACGAGGCCGCGCTGGACCAGTTCGACACCGCGCAATTGGGGGCCGATCGGGGCCTTGATTTGATCTTTGCCTGCAATGGCGCCGAATGCTGGAAAAGCTACAAGGCCAGCCAAGCCGCGCTGAAAGCGGGGTTCACCAAGGTGCACTGGTTCCGAGGCGGTTTTCCAGAATGGCGCGACGCCGGGCAAAAGATTGCCACCGGGGGTTGATGGCCCCGGCTGGGCGCCCGGTCAGCTGGCGTAGATCTGATCGAGCGACGCAAAGCCCTTGACCTCAATCGGGTTGCCGAACGGATCGCAGAAAAACAGGGTCCATTGCTCGCCCGGCTGTCCTGCAAAGCGCAGCTGTGGCGGCAGCACAAACGCCACCCCGGCGGCTTGCAGCCGGTCGGCCAGCGCACGCCACGCGGGCAACAACATCACCAAGCCGAAGTGCGGCATGGGCACCAGGTGCTCGCCCACCCGGCCGGTGCAGGTGGTCTTAAAAGGCTCGCCCAGGTGCAGCGAAATTTGGTGGCTGAAGAAATCGAAGTCCACCCAGGTGTCGGTGCTGCGCCCTTCGGTGCAGCCCATCACACCACCGTAAAAGCGGCGCGCCTCGTCGAGGTCGGTCACATGAAAAGCCAGGTGAAACAGGCTGCGGGCGGGCAGTGAAGCGTGTGGTTGGGGGTTCATGTGCGCAGCATATCAAAGCGCGCCAGCCCCAAACACCACCGCCCCCACCCGGGTGGCCCGGGTGGGGGCGGTGCAGCGCCCAAATTGGGGCGAAGAGGGCACTCAGGCGCTCAGCGCAGTGAGGGGTCGGCGGCGGTCTGGTCGTACTTCAAGAAATACTGGCGGGCCATGGCCACCACCTGCGCATCGGTGGGGTGGTCGCTGCTGATCACATCGACGATGCACTTGTCCACCGCGTGCACGTTGTGCTGGCAGAAATCGCGGAACTCGATTTTGGCGCTGGCCGGACCGGTCAGCAAAATCTCGCTCACACCCTCCAGCGCCTGCGCAACGTGTTTGAAAAAGTCTTTGTCGGGTCCCACATGCCCGTGCTTGGGGGTGTGGTGGCTGCGGGCTTTGACGCGTTGGGCCTCAACGTGTTCGCGGTCAAACATCAACACATGGGCTTCGCTGTGGTCGATCCAAACGACGGCGTGAAAAGTGGTCAAAAAAATTCTCCAGTGGGTTAAAAAATCACATCGTGGCCGGGCGGACACCGCCGTGCGCCAGTTCCAACTGGCTCTGGCAGTTCACACAGCGCATGGCTGTGGGGTTGGCATGCAGGCGTGCGGT
This sequence comes from Hydrogenophaga sp., assembly GCA_030684755.1. Classification (GTDB taxonomy): domain Bacteria; phylum Pseudomonadota; class Gammaproteobacteria; order Burkholderiales; family Burkholderiaceae_C; genus Hydrogenophaga. Next base: position 2,364 of record JAUXXN010000198.1, on the reverse strand, counting down.
GGCAATGTCCACGCCGCAGTCCGCACACAGGCCGTAGCTGCCGTCGGCAATGCGCTTCAGCGCCTCGTCAATGGCCACCAACTCAGCCGACTCGCGTTCGTCCAGTGCAAAGGCCAAGTCACACTCAGAAACGGCCTGGGCCCAGTCGTCGCTTTCGGTGGATCGCAGGTTCGCGGCGGCCTCAGCGCGCCCCACCGTGCCACCGCGTTGGGCGTGCAACTGGTCCAGTGTGGCTGTGCGCATTTGCTCCAATTGGGTGACAAAGCTGTCTGAAATGTTCTGGCTCATGGTCTCTTCCTTGTGTGTCGAACCGCTTGCAGCAAATGTCTGCAGGCCTCACCGACATGTTCCTCCCAGCGGCCATTGTGTGTTTTGACGCATGTCAAACGACCCCGCCAGAGCCGGGAAAGCCCCAACAACGGGTCTGAAGATCGGCGCCCGAATGAGACGAAAATCAAGGCCTGACAGCCCACCGCCGGTGAGTCCGCTCATTTCGGTGCGACAGGCCCTGCTCTCGACCACTTTTTTCCTTGCCCACTCACCCCCAGGAGACCCCATGCAGACCGTGGACTACAGCCGCTACCAGACCCTTGCCATTACCCGCCGCGGCCCCTTGGTGGGCGGCGTACCGTCGGTGCTCGACATTCAGATGCGCGCCGACGGCCCCGGTGGCAACGGCAAGCTGCCCACTGCCGGGCACGAAGGGCACTGGGAGCTGAGCGAAATTTGGCGCGACGTGGGCCGCGACGACAGCGTGCGCTGCGCCGTTCTGCGCGGCAGCGGCCTGGGCTTTTCAGGCGGCGGCGACCTGGCGTTGGTGCAAGACATGGCCACCGACTTTGAGGTGCGCACCCGGGTATGGAAAGAGGCGCGCGACCTGGTTTACAACGTCATCAACTGCGACAAGCCCATCGTCAGTGCCATGCACGGCCCGGCTGTGGGCGCCGGGCTGGTGGCGGGCTTGCTGGCCGACATTTCCATTGCAGCCAAAAGCGCCAAAATTGTGGACGGCCATACCCGCTTGGGCGTGGCGGCGGGTGACCATGCGGCCATTGTCTGGCCGCTGCTGTGCGGACTGGCCAAGGCCAAGTACTACCTCATGCTGTGCGACCCCATCAGTGGCGAAGAGGCCGAACGCATTGGCCTCGTTTCGCTGGCGGTGGACGACGATGCCCTGATCGACAAAGCCTTTGAAGTGGCCGACCGCCTGGCCAGCGGCAGCCAAACCGCCATCCGCTGGACCAAGTATTCGCTCAACAACTGGCTGCGCCAGGCCGGTCCGGCGTTTGACACCTCGCTGGCGCTTGAATTCATGGGTTTTGCCGGCCCCGACGTGCGCGAAGGTGTGGCATCCTTGCGGGAACGCCGGGCACCCCGCTACGGCGTAGACAGCGACGGCAGCGCTGCATAAGCACCCGCTTCACGCGGCGCAGCCTCTGACAACAACCTCCAGGAGACAAACCATGAGCGACACATCGGGCAGTGGATTTGGCAAATTTGTGCCGGGTTTCGAGTTCTTGCAAAACCTGGCGGGCCAGGCGGCCGGCGGGGTGGCGCAGGGTCTGGGTCAGGGCATCCCTCAGTTACCCAACCTGGGCAACTGGGTAGCCCCCACCTACAACGTGGAAGACTTGGAAAAGCGCATCGAAGAACTGAAGGCGGTGCATTTCTGGCTTGACCAGAACGCCAAGGCGCTGGGTGCCACCATTCAGGCATTGGAAGTGCAAAAAATGACGCTGGCCACGCTGAAAAACATGAACTTCAGCATGGGCGATGTGGCCAATGCGCTGAAGGTCAAAGCGGCCGAAACCCTGGCTGGCTTTACCGGCACCCGCCCGCAGCCAGCCGCAACCCCAACCCAATTTGCCGGTCTTGAAATCCCGCCACGCACCTACGGCACATCCGCACCCGTGCCACCGCAGCCCGAGGCGCCCGCACAAGAAGCCGCCAGCGAAGCCCCAGCCAGCTCCCCCGCTGGTGGTGTGGTGGACCCCATGCAGTGGTGGGGTGCGCTGTCGCAGCAGTTTCAACACATCGCCACCAACGCCATGAAAGACGTGGCCAAACAAACCGCACTCGACACCACCCGAGAAGTGGCCAGCGGCTTGACCGAGCAGGCCATGAAAACCGCCACCGGCATGGCCGGTCAAGTCACTCGTGGGCTCTCAGACACGGTGGCACGCAATGTGGGCATGGCCGCTGGAATGGGCAAGGCAGCCGCCCGTGCCGTTGGATCGGGTTCAAGCACCCAGAAAGTATCTAAGCAACCAGCGACCAAGGCTGCGGCCAAAAAGGCATCTTCGCGCAAAACTACAACCGTGACCAAAGCGCCTCCAGAAGCCCAACCATCTGGTTCGGCAGACT
>JAUXXN010000155.1 GCA_030684755.1 Hydrogenophaga sp. | reverse complement strand
TGTAGTCCACCACGCGTTTGACGGGGACGAGAATCTTCATGTTGGGATGCTCCTGATGGTTGTGAGTGGGTGATCTCAATTGACGTATACGTCAACTTCCGAATTGTAAGCCGCGCTTTTACGAACCGTGTTTATGCAAATATTTTGCTGAATACTGAAAAAATAGAACGACCGTGCTTTTATGAATTATAGGTGATGCTTGCGCACGAACCAAGAAAAAACATGCTGAAGAGGACCAAGACTGTCATTCAAACGACCATTAACCAACCCATCGGTCGGTTAATTCGGGTAAGTCTGGAGGCGCGTGAAGCGACTATTCGCCTATAGTGGTTAAGGGCATTTTATTTATATTTAGTAACCATATACACCCACCAGGAGATACCGCATGAAACTTCGCCACGTCTTTGCTGCTGCTCTGTCCACCACCGCTCTGTCCAGCGGTCTGGTGTCCGCCCAGACCGTGTTCACTGTATCCAGCTGGTTGCCACCCACGCACACGCTGAGCACCGTGCAGAAAAACTGGTGCGACCTGCTGGAAAAAGAAAGCACCGGCCGCATGAAGTGCAACATCTTGCCCAAGGGCGTGGTGTCTGCTCCCGGCACGTTTGATGCCGTTCGCGACGGCCTGGCCGACATTTCCTACACGGTAGACGGCTACACCCCCGGCCGCTTCATCAACACCCAAGTGGCCGAGTTCCCTTTTCTGGGTGACAGCGCCACCGCCACCTCGGTGGCCTACCAGCGCATATACAGCAAACACTTTGCCCCGCTGGGCGAGCACCGTGGCGTGAAGGTACTGGGCGTGTTCACCCACGGCCCTGGCATTATTTTCAACAGCAAAAAGCCTGTGGCTTCTGCCGCTGACGCCGCGTCGCTCAAGTTCCGCATTGGCGGTGGCAACATCAACGAACTGTCCAAAGCCATGGGCTGGAACACCACGCTCAAGGCAGCGCCCGAGTCGTTCGAGTTGATGTCCACCGGCGTGATGGACGGCACCTTCTTCCCCGACGAGTCGATTGCTTCGTTCAAGCTCAGCATGGTCAAACACGCCACCACCTTCCCGGGTGGTCTGTACAACACCAGCTTTGTGTTCATGATGAACCCTGGCAAATACAACGCCTTGGCACCCCAAGACAAGGCCGTGGTGGACAAGCTCTCGGGTGAAGTGGCTGCGCGCATGTTTGGCGAAGGCTGGGACAAGGTGGACGCTGCCAGCCGCGAACTGCAAAAGACCCAGGGCGTGGCCCGCATCATGGCCAACCCCGCTTTCGTAAAAGCCGTGGCCGACAAGCAGGACTACTTGGAAACCAAATGGGCGGCAAGCGCACAGGTCAAAGGTCTGAAAGACCCGAAGATGGTGCTGGCTGAGTTCCGTGCTGAAATCGGTAAGGTGAAATAATCCAAACACAGTGCGGTCTTGGAATTTTCCATACCGCTCTCAGGTCGGCTGGGCAGTCACCAACGTCACTGCCCAGCCGACTTTTTTGATTTTCCGACCCCCACCATGTTCAAAACTCTCGAAAAACTGTTGACTTGGTCAACCGGGCTGATGGCAGCCATGGCCCTGTTTTCCATCATGTGGCTGACGCTGGTGGACGTGACCGGTCGAAAGTTCTTCAGTAACTCGGTGCCGGGCGGTTTGGAGCTGACCGAAATCCTGATGGTGATCGTGATTTTTGGCGCCTTGCCACTGGTTTCATTTCGCAGCGAACATGTGGTGTTCGACTCACTCGACGCCTTCATCCCCGACTGGCTTAAAGGTCTGCAGGCCCGACTGGTGCACCTCATTTGTGCCGGTGTGTTCGGCTTTCTGGCCCGGCTCATGGTCATGCGGGCGGAGCGCTTTGCCGAATACGGCGATACCACCGTTCACCTCCAGTTGGCCATTGCGCCAGTGGCCTGGCTCATGGCCGGCCTGCTGCTGCTGACGGCCATGGTGCATTTGTTGTTTGTTTTTGTTCCGCCGACACCCGTGGTACATAACGGCGCGCAAGGTTCGGGAGCCTCAACATGATCGAAGCCACCCTGGGCTTTCTGGCCGTTTTTATTCTCGCTTTTCTGCGAGTACCGCTGGCCGTGGCCATGACCATTGCGGGCATCGTCGGGCTGGGTCTTATGCGCGGCTGGATGCCTGCCTATGCCAGCACCAGCCAAGTGATTTTTGAGACTGGTTTTCATTACGTGCTCTCGGTCATTCCACTGTTTGTGTTGATGGGTAACTTTGTGGCCCGCGCCGGCATGGCCAAAGAGCTGTTCACCGCCGCCAACGCCTTTGTGGGCCACCGCCGGGGTGGCTTGGCCATGGCCAGCATCATCGCGTCGGGCGGCTTTGGCTCCATCTGTGGCTCGTCCATTGCCACGGCCGCCACCATGTCGCGGGTGGCTTACCCGGAAATGAAGGCGCACGGCTACAAAGACACGTTGGCCACCGGCTCCATTGCTTCTGGCGGCACGCTGGGCATCTTGATTCCACCGTCCACCATCTTGGTCATCTACGGGATCATCACCGAGACCGACATTGGCAAACTGTTTGTGGCAGGTATTTTGCCGGGCATTGTGGCCATCACTTGCCTGTGCTTGGCGGTGGTGTTTGTGACCTGGCGCGACCCCGCAGCCGGCCCTCCGGCCAAGCGTTTCACCTGGCCCCAGCGGCTGGCGGCCATCCGTGGGATCTGGGGTGTGGCGGTGCTGTTTGCGCTGGTCATTGGCGGTATTTATGGCGGTGTGTTCACCGCCACCGAGGGCGCGGGTGTTGGGGCCGCCGGGGCGTTTTTCTTTGCGCTGGCGCGCCGCGCGCTCACGCCCCGGGTGCTGCTGGACATCTTGGTTGAGAGCACCCGCACCACGGCGATGCTGTTCACGATCCTGATTGGCGCGATGATTTTCACCAACTTCATCAACTTCACCAGCATGCCGGCCGATCTGCGCGACTTCGTGCTGCAGTTCAGCCCCAACCCGCTCATGGTGGTGGTCATTATGATGGGCATTTACCTCGCGCAGGGCATGGTGATGGAGGAGCTGGCCATCGTGCTGCTGACCATTCCGGTGTTCTTCCCCGTCATCGTTGGACTGGGATTCGACCCGATTTGGTTCGGCATTTTGATCGTGACGATTGTGGAAATCGGCATGATTTCGCCGCCGGTGGGACTGAACTTGTTCGTGCTGAACTCGCTGCTGCCCAACGTCAAGTTGGGCACCATTTACAAAGGTGTCTGGCCGTTTGTGATCGCGGACGTGGTGCGCCTGGGCATTTTGATTGCCGTGCCGGCCATAGCCTTGTGGTTACCGAGTCTCATGAGCCGCTGAGGGCAGCTGCGGCTCTGGTGCCTGCTTCATGTGCAGCACGCGCTGGGGAAACGGTATCTCAATGCCGTGCTCGCGCAATGCGGTCAATATGGCCATATTGATAGCGGAGCGCAGGTTGAGCTGGCCGTTTTCGGGGTCCGCAATCCAGTAACCCAGGGTGAATTCGAGGCCATCGGCACCAAAAGCCGACAAGGCGGCGTTGGGTGCGGGGTCTTTCAACACCCGGGGCTGCGCCAGCGCGGCTTGGGCCAGCAGACTGCGCACCAAGTCCACGTCGCTCTCGTAGGCCACCGACACCACGGTGGACTGCCACACCTTTGCATCGGCCAGCGACAGGTTTTCCACCCGGCTGGTGATGAGGATTTCGTTGGGCACGATGGACTCGCGCCCGGTGGCGGAGCGGATGACTGTGTAACGGGCGTTGATGTCGGTGATGCGGCCATCAAAATTGTCCACCCGCACGTTGTCGCCAATGCGCATGCTGCGCTCAGCCAAAATGACAAAACCACTGACATAGTTGGCCGCCAGCTTCTGCAAGCCAAAGCCAATGCCCACACCGATGGCACCGCCCAACACCGAGAGCGCGGTGAGGTCGATACCCACCGCCGACAAGGCCATGATGAGGCCCACAAACATGAGCAAGGCGCGGGTGGCGTTGCTCACCGCCTTGCGCAGCGACAACTCACCACCCACCGCCGATTTGAGCAAGCGGGTTTCAATGGCGGCAGACACCCACAGCGCCAGAATCAACACCGCACCGGCGGTCAACGCACCCTCAATCAGGGTGCGCACGCTGAGGGTGGACGAGCCCATCTTCCAGGTGATCTGGTCCAGTTCGTGCAACACCACCGGCAGCAAACCACTCACCCACAACACCATGGCCAGCCAAGCCACCCAAGAAATGGTGCGCTCCAGCACGCGCACCCAGGGCGCGCTGGCAAAGGCCGCTTGCAGCACCTTAACCCCCACACGGATCAGCACCAGCGACACCAGCACCGGAATGGCCACCCTGAACACCGCCAGCGGTAGCCATTGCAACAGCGCGGAGCGGGCCAAGTAAGCCAGAGCCAGCAACAGCAAGGGGAACATGGCGCCGTCCACCACCCGGCGGCCAAACAGCACCGACAGCTTGTCGTCGCGCATGTCAAAGCCTTGGCGCAACAGCGTGGTTGCCCCCCAGGCCAGCAACACGCACAGCCCCAGCGCGGCCAACTCAATCCACACCGTGGGCTGCAAAAAGGCCGCCAACCACTCGCTGAAATCGTCAATGGGCGGTGGTGCAACGGTGGGCGCGCCCTGGGTTGCTGGCGCACCCGCGCTCACGGACAGGGCAGAAGAAACGGTGGATGTCATGAAAATAACCATTCAAAAAGTTCGATCGCAGGGCGGTTGCCGCCGCTGCGGAGCCGGTGCGTCAGCGGCCAGCGCTCACCAGTTGGGCGGGCGCTTGTCGATAAACGCCTGCACACCTTCTTGGGCCACGGCGTGCGCCATGTTGCAGGCCATGGTTTGGCCGGCCAGTTGGTAGGCCGATTCCATGCCGGTTTCCAGCTGGCGGTAAAACAGCGTTTTGCCCATGGCCACCGCCAAGCGCGGTTTGGCCACGATGCGACCAACCAGCCGAGCCACTTCGGCGTCCAGCGCCTCGGGGGCCACCACCCGGTTCAGCAGGCCGCGCGCCTGCGCTTCGTCGGCAGAAATAAAGTCGCCGGTGAGCAGCATTTCCATGGCCTGCTTCGGTCCCATGTTGCGCGACAAGGCCACGCTGGGTGTGGCGCAAAACAGGCCCACGTCAATGCCGTTGACACCGAAGGTGGCACCCTGCGCCGCCACCGCCAAGTCGCACTGTGCCACCAGTTGGCAACCCGCCGCCGTGGCCAGGCCGTGCACGCGGGCAATCACCGGCACCTCCAGTTTGCGAATGGCCAGCATCAGCTTGGAACAGGTGGCAAAGAGCGTTTGGTAATACGCCAGCTCGGGCTTGGCTTTCATTTCTTTCAGGTCGTGCCCGGCGCAAAAAGCGCGACCCTCGGCGGCCAGCACCACCACACGGGCTTGCGCGTCGGCGGCCACCGTGTCCAGCGCGTGTTGCAGCGCCGCCATCATGGCTTCAGACAGCACGTTGAAACTGCGCGGTGTGTTGAGCGTGAGGGTGTAGACGCCGCGCGCGTCTCGTTCAACGCGCAGCGGTGTTTGGCTTGTGGTGGACAGGGATTCAGACATCGGCCAACACGCGGATATGCGCCTCCACGCTGCGGGCCAGAGCGCCCAAATGGTAGCCTCCTTCGAGGCAGCTCACGATACGGCCCTGGGCGTGGCGCATCGCCACGCCCTTGATGCGCTGGGTGATCCATACATAGTCTTGCTCCACCAAACCGAGCTGGCCCATGCCGTCTTCGCGGTGGGCATCAAACCCAGCGCTGATAAAGACCATTTGCGGTTTGTGCGCGTCCAGCCGGGGCATCCAGGCCATGTCGATCAGCTCTCGAATGTCCATGCCTTGGGTG
>JAUXXN010000138.1 GCA_030684755.1 Hydrogenophaga sp. | reverse complement strand
GCCGCGCAGCGCGGTGCCCGCGTGGCCCTGGCCGAAACTCTCGGCACCGACGGCCTGGGCGGCACCTGTGTGAACGTCGGCTGCATTCCGAAAAAGATCTACAGCTACGCCGCGCATTACCACGACGGTTTTGAAGAAGCGCGCGGCTACGGCTGGGAACAAGACAGCGCGCCGCGCCTGAACTGGGCCACCCTCAAAACCAACCGCGCCAAAGAAATCAGCCGCCTCAACGGCGTTTACGGCAACCTGCTGCGCGGCTCGGGCGTGACTGTGTTCAACGGCTTTGCCCGCGTCGACGGCGAACACGCCATCACCCTAGCCACCCTGCACGCCGACGGCAGCCCCGGCCACCAGCACTTCACCGCAAAAAACATCCTCATTGCCACCGGCGGCACGCCGCATGTGCCGCACTTTGTGGGGCGCGAACACGTCATCACCTCCAACGAGATTTTTGACCTGGAGTCCTTTCCGCAGCGCCTGCTGGTGGTGGGCGGCGGCTACATTGCCTGCGAATTTGCGTCCATCTTCAACGGCCTGAGCGCCCAAGTGACGCAGCTGTACCGGGGCGAGCAGGTGTTGCGCGGCTTTGACGACGAGATTCGCCACTTTGTGGCCGCCGAGATGACCAAGTCGGGCGTGGACCTGCGTCTGAACGCCGGTGTGGTGGACATCCATAAGACCGACGATGGCCTGCGCGTGGAACTGGAAGATGGCAACGTGGTGATGGCCGATTCGGTGCTGTACGCCACCGGGCGCGTGCCCAATGTGCAAGGCCTGGGGCTGGACACCGTGGGCGTGGCCCAGGGCGGGCAAAACGAGGTGCTGGTGAACGCGCATTACCAAACCAATGTGCCCAGCATTTACGCCGTGGGCGACGTGACCAACCGCGTGCAGCTCACCCCGGTAGCGCTGGGCGAAGCCATGGTGGTGGTGGACCAATTGTTTGGCCCCGCCGCTGGCAAAGCGCCACGCAGCATGGGTTACGACTTCATTCCCACCGCCGTCTTCACCCACCCGAACATTGGCACCGTGGGCTACAGCGAAGCCGCTGCACGGGAGAAGTTTGGCCAAGTCACCATTTTCCGCAGCGAATTCAAAGCGCTGCGCCACACCTTGTCGGGCAGCACCGAGCGCACGCTCATGAAACTGGTGGTGGACACCGCCACCGACCGCGTGGTGGGCCTGCACATGGTGGGCGCCGAAGCGGGCGAAATTGTGCAAGGCTTCGCCGTGGCCATGAAGGCGGGCGCCACCAAGGCCGTGTTTGACAGCACCATCGGCATCCACCCCACGGCGGCGGAAGAGTTTGTGACCATGCGCGAGCCGACGCGGAACTGACCTACCCCATCAGCCGCCCCAGCCCACCACCATGGCGTACAAGCCCGCCACGCTCAACAGCATGTGCAGCCACAGCCCCGGGGCCAGCCACACCAGGTAGCGGCTGCCGCCGGTGATGAAGGCGGTCAGGCTTTTGCTGCCGGTGTGCACCAGCATGGCCAGCATGGCGGCCCACACGGTGGCACTGCCCGCCACCGGCGCGCCCGAGGCGAACACCGCCGCCAGCGCGGCGTGCAAATCGACCAGGGCGGCCAGGGCCGAACCCAGCAGCAGGCCGGTGGCGCCGAGCCACAGCGTGAGGCCGTACACCGCCGCCTGAATGCCGCTGAGCAAAGCGGCCACGCCCGCCGCTGCCCACAGGCTGAACATGCGGTCTTCGTGCGGCGCGGCAGATTCTGCGGGCGCGGTGGATTTTGTGGGCGTTATGACCGTTGCGGATATCTCGGGCGTTGTGGTCGTCGCAGAGGTTGCGCCCGTGGACGACTGGGCCGAAGGCGACGGTGCCGCATCCGGCGCGCCGCGCACCAGCCACCAACCCCAGGCCAGCGCCAGCACACTGCCCGCCAGCACCGGCGCCCACAACACCGACAGCCAAGCCGGTTGCACCGCGCCTGCCACCAGCAGCATTTGCAACTGGGTGGACACGCAAGACAGCAGGCCGCCACCGGCCATCAGGCGCGCGGGCGACCGCCCTTCGCGCACCGCCAGCCCCAGCGTGGCGATGGTGGCGGTGCTGGACACAAAGCCCGACGCCAGCGCCGAAAACGCCACCGCGTGCTGCGCCTGCAACAAGCGCCGACACAGGTGCGCCAGCGCCTGCACCGCCAGCAACAAGGCCAGCAGTTGCACGATGACGTGGGGATTGAGCACCGGCCCCCAGAGCGGTCGGTTGGGCACCAGCGGCAGCGCCATCAGCACCAGCGCGGCCAATACAATGCCGTCGCGCACCTCGCCCGGTGTGAGCCACTGGCGCGCAAAGCGGTGCAGCGCATCGCGCCCGGCCAGCACGCCGGTCAGGCCCACCGCCAAAGCCGCCGCCAGCGCCAGGTTTTGCGCGCACAACACGCCCACCACATAGGTCAGCAGCAGCGCCAGTTCGGTGGTGGCGCCGGGGTCTTCGGAGCGATCACGCTCATACGCCACAAAGGCCAGCGCAGCCACCAGCAGCGCGCCCGTCACCACCAGGCCGGGCAACTGGGTCAGCGCGGTGGCCGCGCCCAGCACACTGGTCACCGCAAAGGTGCGCAGGCCCGCAAACGCCCGCCCGGGGCCACTGCCCTTGCGCCGCTCGCGCTCAATGCCCACCAGCAAACCGCAACCCAAAGCCGCCGCCAACACGGCCCCGGCCCCTGAAGGGTCGGACAACGGACTGAGCACAGCGGCAACGGCTTCGGGCATGGATGGGGCTCAATATCGGTTGGAGGTGGCGGTTTTGCGGGCGGTTTCGCGGACCGTTTTGCGAGCGGTTTTTCGAACGGTTTTGCAGGGGATTGTTGGACAGGCCGGGTCTGTCACGCAGCGCCGCCACAATAGCACCATGCACAAAACGCCCACCTTCACCGCCCCGGTTTTCTTCCGCGACCCCGCCGCTGCCTTGGCCCAGGTGCAGCATATTTACCAACACAACATCGGGTTTCTGCGCCACGCCATGCGCGACTTTGTGGCCGGGGCCGACTTTACGCACACCCGCGTGCGCGCCTGCTACCCGTTTGTGCGCCTGCACACCCACAGCGTGTCGCACCAAGGCGCGGCCCCGCAAGGGCGGCTGAGCTACGGTTTTGTGGCCGGCCCGGGTCGGTTTGAAACCACCCTGACCCGGCCCGACCTGTACGCCGACTACCTGCTCAAGCAGTTTGAGCTGCTGCTGGCCAACCACGGCGGCGAGCTGGAGGTGGGCACCAGCACCCAGCCCATTCCCATCCATTTCTCGTTTTCTGAACACGACCATGTCGAGGGCAGCCTGAGCGCCGAGCGCCGCGCCCTGATGCGCGACGTGTTTGACCTGCCCGACCTGGCCGCCATGGACGACGGCATTGCCAACGGCACGCACGAGCCGCGCCCCGGCGAAGCCCAGCCGTTGGCCCTGTTCACCGCGCCCCGGGTGGACTATTCGCTGCAACGCCTGCGCCACTACACCGGCACCGCGCCCGAGTGGTTTCAAAACTTCGTGCTGTTCACCAACTACCAGTTCTACATCGACGAGTTCATCCGCCTCGGCCATGCTGAAATGGCCAACCCGGCGAGCGAATACACCGCCTTTGTGGAGCCCGGCAACGTGGTCACGCGCCGGGTGGATTTACCAGCCGAACCGGGCGACGCGCTGGGCGCGCAGCCGCCGCGCCTGCCGCAAATGCCGGCCTACCACCTCATGCGCGCCGACCGCAGCGGCATCACCATGGTCAACATTGGCGTGGGCCCGGCCAACGCCAAAACCATCACCGACCACATTGCCGTGCTGCGCCCCCACGCCTGGCTCATGCTCGGCCACTGCGCCGGCCTGCGCAACAGCCAGCAGCTGGGCGACTACGTGCTGGCCCACGCCTACGTGCGCGAAGACCACGTGCTCGACGAAGAACTGCCGCTGTGGGTGCCCATTCCCGCCCTGGCTGAAATACAGGTGGCGCTGGAGGCCGCCGTGGCCGATGTGACCGGCGTGGCCCCC
>JAUXXN010000129.1 GCA_030684755.1 Hydrogenophaga sp. | reverse complement strand
AATACAGCTGGCCCTGGCTGCGAAATTTGTGTACCCACAAATCGGCCAAGTCGCCCTTTTTGCGTTCCCCCACATCCGGGTTGTCGGCCACGGTGGCAACGGCCACATCGGTGTCGGCGATCAGGGTGGCGTTGGTCAGTTTTTTGTAAACACGGGCAAAACGCCGCGTTTGCCGTACGGACCAGCTCATGCTTGCTCGGCGCGGCTGCGGGGAACGAAGGGTGTGCTGTCTTCGCGCGGCTCGGCCAGGCTCATGAGGCTTTCGGCAATGAAGGAGGCGGGCAAGTCGGGGTTGTCCAGCGCGGCGCGGCCCACTTTGGCCCAGAACTCCACCTGCCCCTGCACGGTGCGAAATTCAGCTTTGGCCGCCGCACGGGCCGCGCTGACCAAGGACTCATCAATGCGCATGGAAACGGTGGACATGGCTGGCCTTTCACGAATTACCACAATTGTAGGCAAGTTGCCGCAACCTGACCAAGCCAACCGATGGATTTGGAGCGAACCCCACGGTTCATACCCCCCAGGGCGACACCCCTATCCATGCGCTGTGGCCCCACACGGCAAAGCCTGCCCACGCGGCCACGCCCAGCGCACCGGTGACGGCGGTGGCGCGCAGCGAACTGTGACTAAGCGGCCCCGGGGCCAGGGCGGCGGCATCGTCGCGCTGGCGGGCGGCCCGAAAACTCAGCACCGCCCACACCAGAAAACTGCCGAACAGCACCACATCGGCCAGGTTGCCGTTGCTCAGCAGGTGCGCCAATGCCCACAGCTTCACGCCCAACACCATGGGGTGGCGCAGCCGGTTTTTGATGTGGTTGCGCGGCACATAAGCCGCCACCAGCAGCACAAACGCCAACAACACCAGCAGCGAGGCCAGATGCCGCATGGCCACCGGCGGCGTCCACAACAGCACCGGGTCTTGGCGGACCAAGCTGTAACCCCACACCACCAAGGCCAGCCCAGCCAGCGACACCAGCGAGTAAACGCCCTTCCACGGCCCTTCGCCGAGGCGGGCGATGGTGGCAGAACGCCATCGATCGGCCACCACGCGCACCGAATGCACACCCAAAAACAACACAAGGCCAAGCACGAGCAGGGTCATGGGAGCACTCCAAGAAAAATTAACAAGGTTTCATGACCGTGATAGTGACCGTAACCGCCTTCTTTGTGAACACCTCAAACTCCTGGTTCAACTGCTCAACAAACAGTTGCGCCAGGGGCGGGTGTAGGCGCTTGGCTGGGCTGCCCAATTGCGCCGCTCACGGGCTGGGAAAAACGCGGCGGTGCCCGCGCAACAGACCGGAACTGTGGCCCGAAAAAGGACTTTGCAGGATCCCAGTCAAGCCATAATGACATCCCATGGTGGGGGGGTGAATCATCAATCCCCTATTCCGTTGATTCCCGCACCACCGCCTCTGCTGCGGTTTAGCTCAACATGGTTCATCTACCGCGAATGACGACATCGCCGCTGGCTGCCTTGGCTGGTGCGATAGATAAACGCTAAGTGTTAGGGAAGATCTGCAAAATAGGTCAAAATTTCAAGAATCAGGGTTTTGCATAGACTCTTTAGGTTTTCGATTGATTATCTTATGAACAAAAAGCAGCTTGAGTTTATTAAAGCCAGATCAAAATCGTGGCACCTTCTTGAAGGAAACTACGAAGATCTTCGTGATACATGTTTTAAATTAGCAAATCCAACGGAAAAATACAGCCTTGACGGAAGAATATGGATAATGCATGAAGATGAATACATACTAATGCTGTCGGCAGAGAGAAAATTTCACAACTTTCTCTCTTCAGCGAAATCTCTTGTAGATCACTCAAGAGTTCTAATGAAAAATTACTCTGAAGCCGAACCTTTCACGGCCTTCGAGGAAAGAAGAAATAAGATTGGAAGATCTCCAATTGTTAAACTATGCCATGATCTCAGAAACTATTTTCTACATCAGAAAAATCCAACCGATAATTACTTCACCCATCAGACATGGTACGAGGAAGAGAATATTATAATTTCAAGAGGCTATGTAAGAATCAGCAAAGAGTCTCTATCCAAGTATTCAAATTGGTCAAAAGAGAGCGAGCAGATTATTGCCCTCCTTGAGAATCCATTAGATATTTGGGAGTTGGCAAAAGAGTATTACGATGAAATTTCAGAGTTCAATAGCTGGGTTAATTCTGAATTCTCAGCATTCTTAGAAAAAACTTACTAAGTCATTAGGTAAGTATAATCATATATCAAGCTAATTCCGGTAAAATGCCAGGATGAGCACAGAATTTGACACCAGACTTTTTTTCACCACCAGCCGCAAGGAACAGGAATGGATTCGAATGCAGGCGGTAAAGATGTATCGTAAGGGAATGTCGGCGGCAGACATTGCGGCGATTTTCGAAATCACGCCACGCGCGGTGCTGCAGTGGGTGGCGACCTTCATCAACTGTGGCCAGAACGGTCTGGTGGCCAAGAAGGTCTCGGGCCGCCCTACCAAGCTTAACGCTGAGCAGTTGCGCCGCCTGGCCTTTCTGGTGCGAGAGCATTGCCCCAACCGGCTATCTTTCGACTTCGGCCTGTGGCCGTTGCGCCTCATCGCACAGCTCATCGAGCGTGAGTTCAAGGTCAAGCTCAGCATTCCCACGGTCGGCAAGGTGATGCACGACCTGGGCTTCAGCCCGCAGC
>JAUXXN010000127.1 GCA_030684755.1 Hydrogenophaga sp. | reverse complement strand
CCCGCGCCGTCGGCGGCGCTCAGGTCCAGGCGCCATTCCACGGTTTGCGACACCGGGTCGGCCGCGGGCAGGCTGGTCTGGCTGGCGGGGGTCACCCAGCGCTCGGTGCCGGGCAGCTGCACTTCAATGCGCTGGGCCTGTTGGGCCAGCGTTTGCTGCGAGGCGGGCACATGCACCACCGCGCGAATGGGTTGCGGCGCGTACACCGTGAGCACCGGCGCACCGGGCATGGCCAAACCACCGGCTTCGGCGTGGGTAGCCAGCACCCAGCCGTCGTAAGGTGCGGTCAGGCGCGTGAAGCCCTGGGCCACACCGGCCTGCGTTTGCCCGGCGCGGGCGGCGGCCACACCGGCCTGCGCCGCTTTCAACTGGGCCTGGGCGGTGTCCAGAGCGGCCTGGGCCACAAATCCTTGGGCGCGCAGATCGCGGGTGCGATCAAAGTGGGCCTTGGCGTTGGCCAGGTTGGCGTCGGCTTCGGCAAAGCCGGCCTGCGCCTGGGCCACACCGGCCTGGGTGGCGCGGTCGTCGATCACGGCCAGCACCTGGCCGGCCTTCACCGGGTCGCCCGCTTTCACCGACAAGCTCGCGATGCGACCGCTGGCCTGGGCCGACAGCACGCTTTGGCGCACGGCCTGCAAGCTGCCGTCGAGCGCCAAACCGGCGCCCACCGCCTGCGCGCCCACGGCGACCACGGGCACCTGCGGGGCGCTGGCGGCGGCTTGGGCATGCACACCCCCAGCGGTGAACACCGCCGCACCCGTGACCAAAACCAGCGACAACCCCGCCAAGACCCAACGGCGCTGGGCTTTGGAAACAGGCGCAAGGGCCTGCGCATGGGTAACAGGTGGCTGGTTATAGCGGTGGGTTTGACGGGGGGTCATGGTGCATTTCTCCTATACAGTCATCAGTATACACATATACCCCCAGGGGTACAAGACAGAGCACGAGTTGCCACCGTTCACGCAAGCGGCACCCACCGCAGCACCCCATCCTCACGCTTCAGACGGCCAGCCTGCTCCAGCGCCGCCAAAGCACGGTACAGCGCCTCGTGCGTCACACCCAGTTCGGCGGCGAGCGACTTCAGGCCGCCCGGCACAGGGTAGCACCCGGCCTCGCCCTCGGTGGCCAGCAAATGCAGCACCCGGTCTTGCACGCGGTGCAGCGCCAGCCGCTCGCACTGCAGACGCAAGCGGCGCACCTCGCGGTTGAGCATGCCGATCCAGCGCGAGGCAAAGGCGGGGTCGCTGGCCAGCGCTGCGCGCACGGCGGGCACCGGCAAGCGGGTGATGTGGGCGTCGGTCAGCACGCGGGCGTCGCAGTGGTAGCGCTCAAATTGCAAGCTGGCCTCGCCAATAAAGCCGCGCCGGGTGCGCTGCAACACCACCACCTCGCCGTGCAGGCCAGGCCTCTCCAGCACCGCTTCGCCGCGTTCAATGAAAAACAGGTGCGCCGGGCGGGCGCCGGTGGCAAACAGGCGCGTGCCCCGCGCCGGGTCCAAGGCGCTGCACAGCGGGTGCAAGGCCGGGGACAGCAGTGCGACCAGGTCGGGCGGCAATCCGGGTACAGCGCCAACAGGGGTCTCGGTGGTGGGGGCTTTCATATGATTTTGATCATAGGTGCAGTGGCTGCATTTGGTGAATACTGCGCAACTCAGTGATGCTGTCTGACGCCCCGTGCTGGGATTTTTCAGCCTGTCTTTTGATGCCCCGCTTGCAACCACCGCCCACCATGACCCTGTTTCAGTTTGGCCAGACCCGCCCCGAATTTGCCGTGCCCGTGCTCAACGAACGCGCCGTGCGCGCCAGTGCCGGCATTTTGTTTGTGGTGGCGCTGATCACCTTCATGCACGCGTTTTTACTGGGCAACTTTCAGCCCACGCGGGTGTTTGTGGTGGCTTTTGTCATTGAATTGGCGGTGCGCCTGTTCGTTAACCCGCAGCTGGCACCGGTGTACATGCTCGGGCAGTGGGTGGTGCGCCACCAGCAGCCCGAATGGGTGGGCGCGCCGCAATAGCGCTTTGCCTGGGGCATTGGCTTGGCGCTGGGCCTGAGCATGTTTTGGCTGCTGGTGGTGCAGCAAGTCATTGGGCCGGTCAACATGCTGGTGTGCGGCCTGTGCCTGGTGTTCATGTTTTTTGAATCGGCTTTTGGCATCTGCATTGGCTGCAAGGTCTACAACCTGTTCAACAAAGAGCAGGCCCAGTTGTGCCCCGGCGGCGTGTGTGAAACCAACCCAGCTCCCCGCGAACGCTTGCCCGCCGGCACCCGAGCCGTGCAAGCGCTGGTGCTGCTGGGCTTTGCGGTGGCGGTGCTGGGCGGCGCCCGCTGGGTGAGCCACAACGCCATGCCCACGCCCGCCATGTGGCACCACACACCGGCCAGCAACAGCGCGCCCGCAGCTGACCCCGCCCAGGCCACAGACCCCGCTGAGGTGGAACGCTGCAAAGTGCCCGAATTCGCCAAGGCCATCGGCCATGAGGCGATGTGGAAGCTGCACAACGGGTGTCCCCCCTGAGCACCAGCGACACACGGGTGTTTGTGGCGGTGCACGCCACCCGCAACAGCAGGCACGGTCGGATAGCGCGGCAACTTCTTGCCGCTGCTGGCCGAAAGATCGACCAGCAACAGGCTTGCTGATGCCAAGGTGTAATAGCCCGCGATGCGCTGTCCGTCTGCCAGGGCCACGAAACAGGCGGCCACGCGGCGGCGAATGTCCTGGGTGACGTGCTCTTGCAGGTAGCGATTCAGCGGCACCGAATCGCTGCGGAATGCAGCGCGGTCATGTGCTGCATCGAGCAACGCAAGCTGGAACGTTGCGCCGCTCATTCAGCACGCAAAAGCTTGCTGCGACGGGCAAAGGCACGCTCCAAAGCCGGGGCGGGTTTCGGTGGCGACAGCAGCGCTTGCGCGAAACACGCCTGATCGGCCAAAGACAAACGGATGACTTCCGCCTGCTCGATGGCGCGCTGTGCGGCGTCCTGCACTGCGGACAGTAGGCCAATGGCCTATATTCAGGCATGGACTTTGAATGGGATGAAACCAAAAGCGAAGCCTGTTTTGTGCAGCGAGGCTTTGACTTTGCCTACGCTGCTCAGGCATTTTTCGACCCCGACCGGTGCATCCGCGCCGACCTACGCCACAGCTACAGAGAAGACCGCTTCCAGTTGCTTGGGCAAATCGACACACGGGTGTTTGTGGTGGTGTACACCACCCGCCCGCACGCCATCCGCATCAGCTCGGCCCGAAAAGCCAATACACGAGAGGTCAAACAATATGAAAACGGTTCGACTGAAAATTGACGCTACCACCCTCGACAGCCCGCGCACAGGCCGGCTCAACGCCGCCCAGCTGGACGCCACGACCGAGGCCGATATCGCTGCGCAAGCCGCTCAAGACGACGCACTGACCATGCAAGACGCCGCCCAATTTGCCCGCCGCGTGCGCCGCCGCCTGGGCTTCAGCCAGGCCGAATTCGCCAGCCGCATCGACGTCTCGCTGGAGACCATTCGCAACTGGGAGCAAGGCAAACGCAGCCCCACGGGCGCAGCCAAAGCCTTGCTGAAGGTGCTGGACAAAGCGCCCGAGGCCGCGCTGGCCGCGCTGTACTGAACCCGTTGTTGACTGCCCCGTCTTGCGGGCCAGAGGCTGAGCGTTTTCGGGCGTGAGCGAAGGATTCTCAGCCCTGCGATTCGGTGTGCACCTTGGCGAAGGTCAGGATCACTTCGCGGATGAGTTTGCGCTGCGCGGCAGGCAATTGCAGAAAGGCATCGAAGGTTTCGCGCTCCAAGTAGCCCGCGCCGTCGTCCCAGCGCTTTTGGCGCTGCTCAATGGACTTGCGCACGGCACTGCCAAAACGCAGAACCTCTGGCTCCACATTGAGCGCAGAGGCCAACACCAGCAACTTGTCTTGCGCGGGTATGGATTCACCCTTCAGCCAGCGGGACACCGCCTGGAACGTCACAGAGCGGCCCCAGTAGTGGGTGTTGAACAAGTTCAACAACACCGCCGGGCGCGGCTCCAGACCTGCGGACCGCATGGCGGCCTGCAAGCGCTCTGAAAATTCCAGCTTTTGATCCATGCAGGAACACTAAATTTCTGTTCCTTATTGACTTAACTTCGTGTTGTACTATCGGTTGAATTTTCTATTCAACTTTCGATTGAGCGGGCATTCACAGAAGCGTTGCCTGTGCTGACAACATGCCCAAATCCCTGCTCGAACAGCTGCCCGAGATCGTCGCCAACGGGCGCAAACAAGCCGAAAAAATCCTGGAGGGGCTCGAAGGTCGGTAGCGCGTGCGGCTGCAAACCCGTGAACTGGTGCTGCCCGCACGCGACGCGGCGGCGCAAGACTGGATCACCGCGCAAAAGCGGGCCGCAGAACGCAAGGTGTACGGCGAAGTGTTCGCCCCCGGCCAAGCCAGCCTGCTGCACAGCCCGCAAGGCACGCTGGGCGATGCATCCGCCACACCACCCGCCGAAGCGCCCTGGACCAACCGCCTGATTTACGGCGACAACCTGCTGGCCATGGCCGCGCTGCTGGCGGGCGACGAACACACGCCCAGCCTGCGCGGCAAGGTGGACTTGATCTACATCGACCCGCCGTTTGACAGCAAGGCCGACTACCGCACCAAGGTGAACCTGCCCGGTGTGGAGCTGGAGCAAAAGCCCACCGTCATCGAGCAGTTCGCCTACTCAGACACTTGGAGCGACGGCACCGCCTCGTACCTGGCCATGATCACGCCGCGCTTGGTGTTGATGCGCGAGCTGCTGGCGGATACGGGGTCGATTTATGTGCACCTGGACTGGCATGTGGGGCACTACGTGAAGCTGGTGATGGATGAGGTGTTTGGAAAAAATTGTTTGCAAAGTCAAGTGATCTGGCAGCGTGTCACCGGACACAGTGACAGGGAGGGATTCGGGATGAATCACGACATGATTCTTCACTATTCCAAGGGGCTGTATTTCGTTTGGAATACTCAGTACACCCCATTGGAAGAGTCTTACATCAAGTCGCATTACACCCAGCTGGATGAAAACGGCAGACGCTTTCGCTGGGACAACGCAACGGCAGCTGGGACTGGTCCGGCAAGAGTGTTTTTCGGCAAACTTCTCGCTCCACCAACCGGCACCCACTGGCGCTGGTCGCAGGAAAAAATTGATGACCTTTCAAATAGAGGGTTGATTGCTCTGACGTCGAAGGGAAAACCTCAGTTCAGACGGTATTTGGACGAAAACCCTGGCAAGGCATTGCAGTCGGTATGGACCGATATTGGACCGGTCAATTCGCAAGCACTTGAAGATACGCGATACGACACGCAGAAACCTGAGAAGCTGCTGGAACGGATTATTCGCTCTTCATCAAATACCGGAGGAATTGTCGCCGACTTCAAAGGCGGCTCCGGGACCACAGCCGCCGTCGCCGAAAAACTGGGCCGCCGCTGGATCACCACCGACATCGGCAAACCCGCTGCCATGATCATGCGCAAACGCCTGATCGACCAAGAAGCTAAACCCTTCCTCTACCAAGCCATCGGCGACTACCAAGTCGAAGCCGCCAAGGTGGCGCTGGGTCGCGACTTCCGCATCGGCGATCTGTCGGCCATCGTGCTCTCGCTCTACGGAGCGCTGCCCTTGCCACCCGACGTGAACCCGCAGCGCAACCTGGGCCAGATCGCGGGCGTGGACCTGGGTGGCAAACGCGGCAGCAAAACCCTGGTGCTGGCCGACTCGCCCAACAAGCTCACCGGCGCGGCCACGCTGAAAAAAGCCATTGCACAGCGCGACAACCTGATGGGCGGCTGGGACCGCGTGGTGGTGCTGGGCTGGAACTTCGAGCCCAGCATTGGCGAAACCATCACCGCGCTGAACGACACGCGGCTGGAGGTGCTGGTGATTCCACCCGACCTGATGGACCGGCTGAAGAAAAAAGGCGGCATCGACAAACTGCGCGGACAGGTGCGCTTCTCGTCGCTGCAATACCTGACGCTGCACCCGGTGGAGCGGGGAGCCCTCACCCCAGCCCTATCCCAGGGGGAGAGGGAGCAAGCCCGGGAAACGCTGGTGGTGCGCCTGAAAAACTACGTGCTGCTCTCGCCCGAAGCCATCAACCTGGACGACGCCAACCGCGCCAAGCTGCAGGCCGTGGCCAACGCGGAGCCGCTGGCGCTGATCGAGTACTGGGCTGTGGACCCGGACTACGACGGCCAGGTGTTCCGCTCCGTGTGGCAGGACTACCGGGGCAACACCGCCAACGACGCCGACGCGCTGCGTGTGGTGACGCAGGCCCAGCTGACGCTGCCGCTCAAGCATGGGCCGCGCCGGGTTTGCGTGCGGGTGGTGGATGTGTTTGGGTTTGAGGCCGAGGTGGTGAGCCTGGTGGCGGCTACGTGAAAGGTCAAGCCGCTGCGATGACCTTGCGCGCAGACGCGCGGGTCGGCGTGGCAAAGGCTTGCGCGGCCA
>JAUXXN010000108.1 GCA_030684755.1 Hydrogenophaga sp. | reverse complement strand
AAGGCTTTCATCATGGCCTTGAGCGCCGTGGGAAAAAGAAAACTGTGCGTCACCTGGTGGCGCTCCAGCAATTCAAAAGCGGTCTGCGGACTGAAGCGGCCGTTGTAGCCCACGATGGGGCGGCCAAAGTACAGCGTGGGCAAGAGCGCGTCCATCAGTCCGCCGGTCCAGGCCCAGTCGGCGGGCGACCAGAACACCGCCTGCGACGGCTTGGCCGCGTCAAACGGGTCGAACCCAAACCAGTTTTGGCTGCACACAAAGCCCGTGAGGTTGCCAATGAGCGCGCGGTGTGGAATGAGCGCGCCTTTGGGGTTGCCGGTGGTGCCGCTGGTGTAAATGAGCACCGCCGCTTCATCGGCCAAGGTGGCGACCAGTCGGAATGCCGCCGGTTGCTGGGCCAGCACAGCAGCCCAGTCCAGTGCTGTGCCGTGTTGGGCCTGCGCGTCCACCGCCAACACGGTGCGCAGTAACGGGCATTGGGCGCTCACCGCCTGCACAGCAGTCAGGGTGCTGGCATCGCAAATGGCGGCCACGGCTTCGCTGTCTTGCAAACGGAATTCCAGCGCTTCGGGGCCGAACAACTGCGACAGCGGCATACCCACAGCGCCCATTTGCAGCACGGCCATATAAGCCACGGCGGTCTCAAACCGTTGCGGAAGCACGATCGCTACCCGATCTCCGCGCTGAACCCCGAGCGCTGTCAGGGCGTTGGACAGGCGGTTGGCTTGGTCTTGCAGCTCGGCGTAGCTGTGGTGGCGGTCGGGCTGGTCGGTTGCGCAGGCAATGACGGCGGTTTGCGCAGCGTGGGCGGGGTTGGCGGCCCAGCGGCGGGCGCACAAATCGGCCATGTTGAAGCGCTCGGGCACCTGCCAGCGGAACTGGCTGTGCAGGGCGGCGTAGCCATCGGCGGAGGCAGCGTCTGCGGCCTTGCGGCTGCCTGGGCTTGGAGCAGCTTTCCGTGGTTTGGTGTTGTCTCGGCGTTGACTCGGGCGCATGGCCTGTCTCCATCTCGTTCTTTATGATCCGCTGAATGTACCAAGCCCTGAAAGCCTCGCGCAGCGAGTTTGTCCCGATTCGCAACCTCAGCTATCACGTGCGCGTCTGGGGCGAGCCCAGCCCGGCCAAGGCACCGCTGGTGTTGGTACATGGCTGGATGGACGTGGCCGCCTCATGGCAGTTCATGGTGGATGCGCTGACGCAAGAACGTTGGATCATTGCGCCCGACTGGCGGGGCTTTGGCCTCACCCGCGCAGAAGGCCCGGCACCCGACAGCTACTGGTTCCCCGATTACCTGGCCGACCTGGACGCCCTGCTCGACCACTATGCCCCCGACCAACCGGTAGATCTGGTGGGGCACAGCATGGGTGGCAACGTGGTGATGATTTACGCGGGCGCCAGACCGCAGCGCATTCGCCGGCTCGTGAACCTGGAAGGCTTTGGCATGCCAGCCACCCGACCTGCCCAGGCGCCCGGGCGCTACGCCCAATGGATGAACGAAGTGAAGGCGCTTCACCGCGGCGAACAGACCTTGAAAGCCTACGACTCGCCCGACGCGGTGGCCCGCCGCCTCATGAAAACCAACCCGCGCTTGGCGCAAGACAAGGCGGACTGGCTGGCCCGCCAGTGGGCTGCGCCCAACGCGCAGGGGCAATGGGAAATTTTGGGTGATGCCGCCCACAAAGTCGTGAGCGCCCACCTGTACCGGGTGGACGAGGCGCTGGAAATGTACCGAAGCATCAGCGCGCCGGTGCTGTCTGTGACCGCCAGCGACGACAGCCTGAGCCAGTGGTGGAAAGGCCGGTTCACCCTGGCCGAATACGTTGAGCGCCTGCGCGCCGTGCCGCTGCTGGACAACGCGGTGTTGAACGACGCGGGCCACATGCTGCACCACGACCAGCCCCAGGTGCTGGCGCAAACCATCGAGCACTTTCTGGCCCGCACCGACCTGGCGTGAACCGCCCAGGCGGGCGGCCACTGGCGCACCCCGTGCACACCTTAGGCTCAGCGGGCTCGGTTTGGCGCACCCACAGGCCAGACGTGAGAAAATCGCCGATTCGGCCCGCCGCAACACACAACACCCGCACCGGGTGGCGCAGCGCTGGCCACCCCCTTGTCAGCACACCACACCAAAGGATCCCCCATGGAAGCCGAACGCAGC
>JAUXXN010000093.1 GCA_030684755.1 Hydrogenophaga sp. | reverse complement strand
CTGGAGGCGCCGGTGATGAAGACCAGAGGTGCAGGGGTGAGCGTTGGCGTGGTGGACATAGAGATGGCTTGGTAGGGGGTTGCACTGGTTCAGCGCGGAGACAGTTGGGCCTTGACCCGGCCCTTGAATAGGACCACGCGGTCATCGCCTTGGTAATCAAGCGAATCCGCTTGAATGCGGTGGCTGCCGCGCACCACAGTCACCGGGCGATCGGACAAGAGCCGCTGCGGCTCCATAAACACCCGCAACAGGTCACCACGAAATTCGATTCGGGGCAGCACCGTTCCGTCGGTCTTGCGCACCGCTTCGCGCACCACCACGGCATCGCCTTCAAGCACAAATTCGGTCTGCGCGCCGTTGCTGGTGACGCGCTGCGCTGTGGCGGTGGTGAGCAGTCCGTCGGGCTGCACCGAGCGGATGCGGGCTTGGTCAATCTCCACCATGTCGGTGTCGGGGCGGTGGCGCGCTTCAGCGCCAAAAATTTCGTTGGTCAGCTCGCCGTTGGCATCAAACACTTTGACGGAAAAGCGGCGCATGAAGTAGTCGGGCTCGTGGGTGACGGGGCGCTCGGCGCGGGGCAGGTCGGGGCCAGGCGTGGCGCGCAGCAGCCAGTAAGATGCCAGCGCCATCAGGCCCATGAGCAGTACGGGCAGGTAAATGGACACCCGGTCCCACACGCGGGCGGAGCGCCGAGGGGCTGCGCGGCCCGGCGTGGCAGGGCTCAGTGGGCGCGGGGGTGGCAGAGGGGCGGGGCTGTTCACTGCGCGGCGGCCTCAAGTTCGCGTGCGTAGGCGCCACTGGCGACCAGCAGCAAATCGCAGAGTTCACGCACCGCACCTGCGCCAGGCAGGCGCTGCGTGATCACATGGGCCAGCGCCCGCACCTCGGCGTGGGCGGTGGGCGGGGCGCAGGCCAGCGCGGCGCGGCGCAGCATGGGCAGGTCGGGCCAGTCGTCGCCCATGGCGGCGGCGGCGGACCAGTCCAGCCCCAGCTCGGCAAGTATGGACTCGGCCGCTGGGCGCTTGTCTTCGGTGCCGTAGCGCACATGCACCACACCCAAGGCCTCCAGCCGCTTGCGCAACGCGGCAGAGTCGCGCCCCGTGACCACCGCCGGGGTGATGCCCGCGCGCTGCAACAGCTTGAGGCCATGGCCGTCCAGCGTGTGAAAGCGTTTGAGGGTTTCACCCGCTTCGGTGAAGTACAGACCGCCGTCGGTGAGTACACCATCCACGTCAAAAAACACCACCCGCACCGGCTGCGCACGCAACAGCAGTTCGGGATCGAAGTTCAAGGTGGGGCGAAGGGGTGGCAATTCAGAGGACATGGGTGGGAATGCTAACCGGGGAACACGAACACCAAGCAAGAATCCGCCCCCAAGGGCGCAGCAGCGCAGGGGAGTTAAATCACCTTGGCTCGCATCAAATCGTTGCTGTTGAGCGCGCCGCACAACTGGCCAGCCGCATCCACCACCAGCACGCTGGTGATGCGGCTGGACTCCATCAGGTCGGCTGCTTCCACAGCCAGGGCGTCGGAGCGCACGGTGCGCGGGTTGGCGTGCATCACGTCGCGCGCGGTAAACAGGCGCAGATCGGCGCTGCTGCCGGTTTTTTCAATCAGACGGCGCAGGTCGCCGTCGGTGAAGATGCCCAGCACCCGGTCACCCGCGTCCACGATGGCACTCATGCCCAGGCCTTTGGCGCTGATCTCGCGCATGAGCGCCATCAGGTCGGCGTCCAGCGGCACGCGGGGCACGTCGGCGCTGGCGCGCATCACGTCGCTCACATGCGTGAGCAGCTTGCGCCCCAGGGCGCCGCCGGGGTGCGAGCGGGCAAAGTCATCGGCTTTGAAGCCGCGCGCGTCCAGCAGGGCCACGGCCAGCGCGTCGCCCATGGCGAGCTGCGCGGTGGTGCTGGCGGTGGGGGCCAGGTTGTGCGGGCAGGCTTCTTTTTCGACCGAGGCGTCGAGCACCACGTCGGCGTGGCGACCCAGGCTGGACTGCGGGCGCCCGGTGAGCGCCACCAGCGGCACGCCCATGCGTTTGATGAGCGGCAACAGCACGGTGAGCTCTTCGCTTTCGCCGCTGTTGCTGATACCCAGCACCACGTCGGCGGCTGTGATCATGCCCAGGTCGCCGTGGCTGGCCTCGGCCGGATGCACAAACATGGCGGGTGTACCGGTCGAAGCCAGCGTGGCGGCAATCTTGCGGCCAATGTGGCCGCTCTTGCCCATGCCCATCACCACCACGCGGCCCTTGCTGTTGAGCACCAACTGGGTGGCTTGGGCAAACGCGTCACCCAGGCGCTCGGCCATGGCGGTGACGGCCATGGCTTCAATAGTCAGGGTTTCTCGGGCCAGCGCCTGGGCGCGTTCGGGGTCAAACGGAGCGGGTGAACTCATAGTTTCATTATCGCTGCCATACCATCTAAGGGCATCATGCAAGACAAGGTCCAGCGCCCGATGAACGTTAACATTCGGACATGAATTCGCTCGACATCACGCTCATGTACCTGCTGGCTGCCGTGTTGGGCGTAGTGGCCTGTCGCCAGTTCAAGCTGCCGCCCATGCTGGGTTATTTGGTGGTGGGCGTGATCATTGGCCCGCATGCCTTGGCGTTGGCGCAAAACTCCAGCGGCGTGCGCTATTTGGCCGAATTTGGCGTGGTGTTTCTCATGTTTGTGATCGGGCTGGAGTTCAGCCTGCCCAAGCTTCGCAGCATGAAGCGCCATGTGTTTGGGCTGGGCATGTCGCAGGTGTTGCTGACAGTGCTGATCACCACGGGGGCCTCGTTGGGTCTGGGTTTGCTGCTGCCCCAATGGTGGAATGTGTCGTGGCAAATTGCGCTGGCGTTGGGCGGTGTGATGGCCATGAGCAGCACCGCCATCGTCATCAAACTCATGGCCGAGCGGCTGGAGTTGGAGAGCGAACACGGCAAGCGGGTGGTGGGCATTTTGCTGTTTCAAGACTTGGCGGTGGTGCCCTTGCTGGTGCTTATTCCAGCTTTGGCGGCGGCACCCGAAGACCTGTTGCCCGCCTTGGGGCTGGCGCTGGTGAAGGCGGTTGTGCTGCTGAGCGTGTTGCTCACCGGCGGGCAGCGGGTCATGCGCTGGTGGTTGACGCTGGTGGCGCGGCA
>JAUXXN010000089.1 GCA_030684755.1 Hydrogenophaga sp. | reverse complement strand
CCCGCCAAGTGACCAGCGAACTGTTGCGCACCCTGGCCAGTTTGGGTCATCAAGGTCTGCGGGTGGACCTGTCCATCCACGGTACCTGCTCAGGTTGCTTACCCGCTTCAGACGCAAACACCTTGGAGCCGCTTGCATGATTGAAACGCTCGGTGTGGCGTTTGCCTATCCCGGTGGGCAGCGCATTCGCTTCAACGATGTCGTGGTGGAGCAGGGCGGCACGCTGTTGTTGCGTGGGCCGTCGGGCAGTGGCAAGTCCACCTGGCTGGCGCTGGTGGCGGGCTTGCTCACACCCACCGCAGGCTTGTTGCGGGTGGCGAGCCAAGATATGGCGGCGCTGGGCCCCAGCGCCCGCGACGCTTGGCGCGCCAGACATGTGGGCTTTCTCCCCCAAAAATTGCACCTGAGCGATGCCCTCAACGTGTTTGACAACTTGGCGCTGGCTTACTTCGCAGCCGGCGTACCGTTGGACCGGGCTGCCGTCACGCAGGCTTTGTCAGCACTGGGTCTGGATGGTCTGGGTGGACGCAAACCCATGCAGCTCTCCGGTGGGCAGGCCCAGCGTGTTGCGCTCGCCCGTGCACTGTTGTTGCACCCGCGTGTGGTGCTGGCCGACGAACCCACCGCCAGCTTGGACGATGCAGCATGCGCCACCGCTTTGCAGCGCTTGCAGCAAAGCGCCCAGGCTTGTGGCGCCACGCTGGTGGTGGCCACACACGACGCACGGGTGCTACAGGCACTGCCGCAAGCCCAGGTGTTGGGCTTTCACGCTGTGGCAGGCGGGGTGGCTCCATGAATGTTTTTACCCTGTCGTGGCGCTACCTGTGGTCCCGGCCTCTGGCCACGGTGCTGAACCTGCTGTTGCTGGCGCTGGGCCTGGCTTCTATGGCCTTTGTGTTGATTGCACGCGACCAGGTGGACCGTGCCTTTGAGCGCGATCTGGCAGGCATCGACTTGGTGGTGGGCGCCAAAGGCAGCCCCATGCAGCTCATATTGGCGGGCGTGTTTCACCTCGATGTGCCGCCGGGCAATATTGCGCTGGCCGATGTGCAGCAACTGCAGCAGCACCCGCAGGTGGCCCAACTGATTCCACTGAGTTTGGGCGACAACGTGGCCGGTTTTCGCATTGTGGGCACCACAGCGGCTTACCCCGCGCATTACGGGGCCACGTTGGCGAGCGGCTCGTTGTGGCAAGAACCCATGCAAGCCGTGCTGGGGGCTCAGGTGGCGGCCCGCACCGGTCTTCAGTTGGGTCAGGGTTTTGTGGGCGCACACGGCTTGGGCGCGGGTGGTACCGTTCACGCCGAAGCGGCTTACTCCGTCACCGGCGTGCTGAAGCCCTGCGGCTGTGTGTTGGACCGGTTGGTGCTCACCGCCACCGAGTCGGTTTGGAAGGTGCACGACGACATGCACGCCACCGACGACATGGACGACGAAGACCGCGCGGCGCTGGCCGCTGACCGCGAAATCACGCTGGCGCTCATCACCTACAGCACCCCGCTGGCTGCGGTGGGCTTTCCGCGCTTTGTCAACGACAGCACCGCCATGCAGGCGGCCGCACCGGCGGTGGAAATTACGCGCTTATTGAGCATGGTGGGCGTGGGCACGCGGGTGTTTCAGGGGCTGGGCGTGGTGCTGCTGGGTGTGGCTGCACTGTCTGTTTTTATTGCGCTCTGGAGCGCGGTGCGCGAGCGCCGCGCCGACCTGGCCATGCTGCGCATGCTGGGTGCATCGCCGCTGCAGGTGGGCGCGCTGTTGCTGTGTGAGGCCCTGTGGTTGGCGACGCTGGCTTGTGTGCTGGGTCTTCTGGCGGCGCATGGCCTGGTGGCGCTGTTGGGTGGCATGTTGGTGGCGGAGCAGTCTCTCGCCATCACAGGCTGGCAATGGGTCCACACCGAGGTGTGGGTGCCTGTGTTGGCTTTGGGGGTGGCGCTGTTGGCGGCTGGTTTGCCCGCGCTCAGTGCCTACCGTTTGGATGTGACGCAACTGTTGAATTCGAGGTGATACCGATGAAAAAATATGCTATTTTTTTTGCCGCTGCAGCCCTGCTGAGCACCGCAGCGCTGGCCCAACATTCGGACAAAGAACGCAAAGAAGATGCCGCCCGCCACCGGGCCATGGCCGTGGCACACGAAAATGCGGCCAAGTGCCTGGAATCTACCAAGAGCGAGGACGTGTGCTTAAAGGAACTTCAAACCGCTTGCAAGGGTCTGGCCATCGGGAAATATTGCGGCATGAAACACGCGCATTGAGCCTGGCGCCTTGGCTGGCAGCGGTCGATGCTGCTAGGTTAAGCAGGTTTTGTGCTGTTTCGTTGGACTCGCTCGCACCATCGGAACAACAATCACCTTCAATATGAAAAATTCAAACCGATACACCGCAGCAACCATTGCGTTGCTGTGGACAGTGGCCGTGTCTGTGCAAGCGCAGGTGCTGTCATCGCCATTGGGTGTTTCATCACAGTCAGGTTCCAATCCCGCCGCCCCTGTTGTTCCTCACGGGCAAGGTGCAGGGGTGCACAGCCCGTTGAGTCCGTTCGCTCCGCTTGCTCAGCGCACCGACGTGGTGCCTTGGTCTCAGCTCACCAGTGTGACGACTCGGGTTGAAGACCGACGCATGGTGCCTGTTTACCCCAAGGCGGTGACCGCACTTCACCAGAAAACGATTCGCGTGCAAGGGTTCATGATGCCGCTGCAGGTGGGCGAGCAACAACGCCATTTCCTGCTTTCTTCGGTGCCGCTCACCTGCTCCTTTTGTATCCCAGGCGGGCCCGAAAGCATGGTCGAGGTGCACACCAAGGCGCCAGTGAAGTACAGCCTGGGCGCGGTGGTGGTCGAGGGCAAATTTCATGTGTTGCAAAACGATCCCTATGGGCTTTATTACCGCATCACCGACGGCGTGGGCGTGAAGTAAGGCCGATCGTTTATCTTTTGAGCAGGTCTGTTTTGTGCGACAGCCCTTGGCCCGTGAGGGCGATACCATCGCAGGGTGACTTTCTTAACCCACCCTGTTGTTGCCTCCCTCACCCCGGTTTTTTTGCTCATTGCCCTGGGCTACATGGCCGGACGCCTGCAGTGGATTCGCGAAGCCGCCGTTAAGGACCTGTCCAATCTTGTTTTTTTGCTGCTGATCCCGGCCCTGCTGTTTCGCACCATGAGCACGGTGCATTTTGAAACGCTGGACCTGAGGCCTGTGGCCGCCTACTTTCCAGCCGCGCTGGCCCTGCTGGGCATGTCCATTGCATGGCGCGGCTTCAACCGCACCAGTGTGGTGATGGCGCTGGGAGGGGTGTTTTCCAACATGGTCATGATCGGCATTACCCTGGTGGAACTGGCCTACGGCAAGGCCGGGTTGGTGACGCTGTTGACCCTGGTGTCAGTGCACGCGCTGATCTTGCTCACTGTGGGGTCTGTGGTGTTGGAACTGGCGGTGGCCCGAGAAGCCCGTGCCGGTGGCGAGCGAGCCCCGCATGTGCTGCAAACAGCCTGGTCGGCTTTCAAGGGTGCGTTGATCCACCCCATTCCCTTGCCCATCCTGAGCGGCCTCCTGTTTGCGCAGACCGGCTGGGCCCTGCCAGAGGTGGTGGACAAGCCTTTGCAGTTGCTGGGCAGTGCGTTCGGCCCCATCGCATTGGTGCTGGTGGGGGTGACGTTGGCGCGCACGCCTTTGGGTGGCCACTTGCGCCCAGCTTTGTGGATCACAGCATCCAAAAATTTGGTGCTGCCGCTCTTGGTGGGTCTGTCGGCCTGGGCTGCGGGCATCACCGGTTTGCCACTGACCGTGATGGTGGTGGCCGCCGCGTTGCCCATGGGCGCCAACGTGTTTTTGTTTGCCCAGCGCTACGAAGTGGCCCAAGAACTCACCACCACCAGCATGGGGCTGTCCACGGTGGCTGCGCTGTTTACCCTGAGTTTGGTCATGTTGCTGATGTCATGGGTGGGATGATTTTCCCAGGGCGTGAATGCGTTATTGACTGATCTTGCGGGCTTCTTCAATCTGGTATTCAAAGTAGTGTTGGATGCCATAGGTCAGGCTGCCCATGAAAGCCACCGTTCCGAGCAGCAGCCCCAACACCAAGGCGCCAATGGTCAACCAGTTGGTGGCTCCGGCGCTGGCTTCGTCGTTGTGCGCGGGATTGAACCAACGGTTCCACTTGGGGCGGTCGCTGAGCGCGTAAACAATGCCCGCGAGGCAACCTGCCGCGATGCTGCTGCCCAGAAACGGGATCAGCACCCAGGCCAGTTTGTCGTCTTGTCCCAGGGCTTGCACCCGGTTCACGCCCCACCAGCCCAGCCCGGCCGCCATGGGGTGCAGCCAGCCGATCCAGTCGCCAAGCCCGCGCAGGTAAAAACGGTGCACGCCCATGCTGCCCAGCAACACCGCCAGCCAAGTGGCCACGGTTTTGTTCTTGGCGTGCGCGCTCATACGCAGTCCTTCGGTGGTGTGCTGTCGCCAGCGCCCAGTGGCTTTTGCATCAACACAATGTCCAGCCAGCGGTCAAACTTCCAGCCGCACGCGTTGATGACGCCCGCGGGCTCAAAGCCCAGCGCGCGGTGCACCCCAATCGAGCCTGCGTTGGCCGAATCACCAATCACCGCCATGACCCTGCGCACTCCGGCGCGCTCCAGTGCCGCCAGCAGTTCGGCCAGCAAAGCGCGGCCCAAGCCTTTGCCAGCTGCTTCTGGCGCCATGTAAATCGAATCCTCAACCGAAAACCGGTAAGCCGGGCGGGGTTTGAACCAGTTGCCGTAGGCAAAGCCCAGCACCTCGCCGCCGTCTTCCACCACCAGCCAAGGCAGGCCTTTGGTCAGCACGTCGGCGCGGCGGGTGGTCATGTCGGCCACGCTGGGCGGGGTTGTTTCAAAGGTGCCGGTGCCGTGCAGCACGTGGTGTCCGTAAATGCGGGTGATGGCGTCGAGGTCTTCGTCGCGGCTGGGGCGAATCAGGTGCATGGATAACAAAAGGTTGGGCGGCCAAGGGGCCGGTGTGGGTCGGGTCGGTCAGCGTGTTGGTCGGTCTGCCAACAGGGGGCTATAATCGCGGGTTTTGTGGCGTTTCGCTGACCGGGTGGTCAGTCGTGTGTCTCAAGCGTTGCAATGAAACGGGTTGACAAATCGGATGAAGTTCAGCCGATGAAAACCCGGTGAGGTACCGATTGTGGTGCCTCTCCACCCGAAGGATAAATCATGGTCGTCATTCGACTCGCACGCGGCGGTTCTAAAGCCCGTCCTTTCTACAACATCGTGGTTGCTGACAAGCGCAACCGCCGCGATGGTCGCTTCATCGAGCGTATCGGTTTCTACAATCCACTGGCCCGTGGTGGCGAAGAGCCCCTGCGCATTGCCTTGGACCGCCTGACCTACTGGACCGGCGTTGGCGCCGAGCCGTCGGACACCGTGGCCCGTTTGGTCAAGCAAAGCGCCGCCAAAGCTGTCGCCGCTCCCGCAGCCTGATCCCAGGTTTGCGTATCCCGTGAGCCACCCCACGTCTGGCGCTTTCAAAGCGTCTTCCCTACCGGTTGATGCCATTGAGCTTGGCCGTTTCCAGGAGGCGTGGGGTCTCAAAGGCTGGCTTCACATCCTGCCGCACAGCGCCGACACCGAGGCGCTGTTTGCTTGCACCGAATGGTTTTTGCAGCCGCCCGAAGCCCGTTTCGCGCGCGGATTTTTGGCTTTTTCCGGCTGTGTCACGGTCGAAATAGCGGAAATCAAGACCCATGCCGATGGTGTGGTTGCCCACATTGAAGGTGTGGACGACCGCAATGCGGCCGAAGCCTTGAAGGGTGTGCGTATTTTCGTGCCCCGCAGTGCTTTTCCGGCCACGCCCGAAGGCGAGTATTACTGGGTTGACCTCATCGGTCTTGATGTGGTTAACCGTGAAGGCGTGCACATGGGCACCGTGCGCGACCTGCTGACCACAGGCCCTAATTCGGTGTTGGTACTCGAATACACCGAAACGGTTGACGGAGCCCAGCGGACCGCCGAACGCATGATTCCGTTCGTGTCTGCCTATGTGGACGGCGTGGACACGACCGCCCGTCGCATCACGGTGGACTGGGGCATCGATTACTGACCTCGGCGGCCCTGCGTGGCTTTCTGGATCGGTGCTTTAGGCTGTTCCCGGCACCACTGGGCTGTTGGCTGGTGCTGAGATTGTTTCTAGGCCCGTTGCCTGTGCTACTGAAGTGCGCCTGAGCGAGCGCGCGACAATACCTGCCATGCGATTCGACGTCATTACCCTGTTCCCTGAGCTGTTCGCCCCGTTTTTGACCTGTGGCATCAACCGCCGTGCGTTTGAGTCTGGATCGGTCGATGTGCGTTTGTGGAATCCGCGTGACTTTGCCGACGGCAACTACCGTCGCGTGGACGACCGGCCTTTTGGCGGTGGTCCGGGCATGGTCATGATGGCGGAGCCGCTTTGGCAATGCCTTCAAACGGTGCGTGCCGAGCGTGCTGAAGCCGAGGCAACACAGGCCCCCGTGGTGCTGTTCTCGCCCATTGGTGAACGGCTTGATCACGCGGCTGTTGAGCGTTGGTCCACCAACTCCGGCGCGGTGCTGGTGTGCGGCCGATACGAAGGCATTGACCAACGGTTCATTGACGCCTGCGTGGATGTGCAGATCAGCCTGGGTGACTTTGTGTTGTCTGGTGGTGAAATTGCAGCCATGGCGCTGCTGGACGCCGTGGCACGTTTGCAGCCCGGGGTGTTGAACGATGAAGGCAGCCACCAGCAGGACAGCTTCAACCCTGCGCTTGATGGTTTGTTGGACAGTCCGCACCACACCCGCCCAGAAACCTGGCAAAGCCCCCAAGGGCCGGTCGGTGTGCCTGATGTGTTGCTGGGTGGCCACCACGAGCGCATTGCGCGCTACCGCCGTGAGCAAAGTCTGTCGCTCACGGCCCGCCTGCGTCCCGATCTGCTTGCCCAAGCGCGTGAGCGCGGCGCCTTGTCCGCCGCAGACGCCCGTTTTCTGCGCACGCTTGGGTCCGTTTCAAGCGGGCTATAATCCAAGGCTTTTCGATCCTCTGACCGGCCGCCGTGACCGGGCCAGCCCGCAGCCAGTACAAGTTTTGTGCCAGCTGGACAGGGCCCCTGCCGGATTCGTGGCCTTTAGTGCAGCGCGGGCATGATCGTGAAACCAGGAAACCATGAACCTCATCCAGATCCTTGAGCAAGAAGAAATTGCTCGTTTGAACAAAGTCATTCCCCCATTTGCACCTGGCGACACCGTGATCGTCAGCGTGAACGTGGTTGAAGGCACCCGCAAGCGTTTGCAGGCGTACGAAGGCGTGGTCGTCGCTCGCCGCAACCGTGGCCTGAACTCCAGCTTCATCGTGCGCAAAATTTCCAACGGTGAAGGCGTGGAGCGAACATTCCCGCTGTACAGCCCGCTGATCTCCAAGATCGAAGTCAAGCGCCGTGGTGCTGTGCGCCGTGCCAAGCTGTACTACCTGCGCGAGCGCAGCGGCAAGTCGGCACGTATCAAGGAAAAGCTGGGCGCGTAAAGACAAGGGCATTCGTTGCCCCTGGTCTCGCCAAAAAGCCGCTCCGAAGAGCGGCTTTTTTCATGCCTGTGACCCGCACACAGTCACCCAGGAAGCTGCAGCGCTACCGCCGCTGACCTATGCTTAGCAATATGCTCAAACCCATTCCTGTTTTTGACCCGCGCGATGTACCGGTGGTGCATGGCCTCGCTGGTGACGGACTGCTCGCCCCGGCGGCTCACCGCCTGACACCGCAGGGCCTGCGCCAGCTGTTTGCCAGCCCGCCCGAATGGACGCCCGAGCTGTTGCGGGAAAAGAAGTTTGCCGACCGTGCCCCGGCCCAAGCCGCCGTGTTGTTGCCTCTGGTGATTCGTGAGCAGCTCATGCTGATCCTGACGCAGCGCACGCTTCACCTGTCCACCCATTCGGGGCAAATTGCTTTGCCCGGCGGCAAGCTGGATGCTGCAGATGCAAGTGCCACGGCCGCAGCACTGCGCGAAACGCACGAAGAAATTGGCCTACCGCCGGAGCGGGTGGAGGTATTGGGCACCTTGCCCGTTTACATCACTGGTACCGCCTTCACCGTGACACCCGTGGTGGGCTTGGTGCAGCCGGGCTTCGCCTTGCAGCCCAATCCGCACGAAGTGGACGATGTGTTTGAAGTGCCGCTGGCCTATCTCATGAACCCGCAGCACCACCGCCGCCACGCATGGACGTACGAGGGGGTGGTACGAGAGTGGTATTCCATGCCGTACCAAGACGGCGCCCATGAACGCTTCATCTGGGGGGCCACAGCGGGCATGTTGCGCAATTTTTACCGCATGCTCATCGCCTGAAGGTGAATAGGGCGGTATCACCGCCCGCCGCTATGATGACGGTATGAGTTTTTTTGCCATCCTGATCGCGTTGCTGCTGGAGCAAGCGCGCCCGCTCTCCTACGACAACCCGGTTCACGCTGGTTTGCGGGGTTGGGCCCGTGTGGTGCGTCGCAACCTTGACGCAGGGCAATCTGCACAAGGCTGGGCGGCCTGGACACTGGCAGCGGGTGTGCCCGCGTTGGTGGCGGGTCTTGTGTACTGGGGCTTGTTGCAGTTCAGCACGGTCCTGGCTTTTGTTTGGATGGTCTGCGTACTCTATGTAACGCTGGGTTTCCGGCAGTTCAGCCACCATTTCAGTGAAATTCGTCAAGCCTTGGATGTGGGCGACGACGCGGCTGCGCGCGAGAAACTGGCGCAATGGCTGCGTATAGATGTCAGCAGTCTTCCGCGCCCCGAGTTGCTGAGGCAGGTGATTGAGCATTCGGTGTTGTCTGCACACCGCCATGTGTTTGGTGTCTTGGTGGCGTTTGTCGTGTTTTGGGTTTTGGGTTTGGGTCCTGCGGGCGCTGTGTTTTACCGCATGGCCGAGTACCTGTCTCGCAACTGGCGGGTTCGTCCCGACGGGACGCCCAGCGAGGCACTGCGGGACGCTGCTGCCTTGGCTTGGCAGTGGGTGGACCATGTGCCCGCCCGTGTGACTGCGTTGGGCTTTGCGGTTGTCGGCAATTTTGAAGAATCGGTGTCCAGCTGGCGCGGCG